>JAKSHV010000041.1 GCA_024399225.1 archaeon
ACGACGCTCTGAATGTTTCCTTCAAGAACGGGATCCTCGGTGTCGACGTAAATGCCCTTGGCTCCGAGAGCCCTGGAAGAGAGTGCTACATGGGTAGTGACACGTTTGTCCCTCTCGGGGCGGTGTCCGATCCTCATGATGTAAATGTTGTTGGACATATCACTCATCTTTGATGGGTTCAATCCTGTGACCGCGATAGTCCATCTTGACGGACCTGCGGACAAGGCTCTTGAGCATGGTGGAAGAAAGACCGAGAGCCTCTGCGACGTCGCCGGAGAACTTTCCGGTACCGACCTGCTCGAGGATCTTTCCTTCAATGATGGCGTACTCTTCCTCACTCATCATAGCGGCTGCGAGAACATCGCTGATCTCGTAAACAGGCCACTGTGCGTTGATGTTGAATGAAGTATAGTAAGTGTGATAGGACTTCTCGGGATAGTTTCCGTTGGTAGAGAGCCAGCGGGTCTCGACAAGTTTCATCTTCTCAAAGAAGATGGTTGCTTCCCTTCCCTCGGGACCGAATTTCTTTTCGATCTCGTCAGCGGTTTTCCACTCGAGGGTCACCTCTTTCAGAACATCCCTTTTGACGGGGGTGTCCACCGCCCTGAGCATAGGGACTAACTCAGAGGGCTCGTTGATGACCTTAATTCTGTTCATGTCCACCTATATGGCCATTCTAAAATATAAGGGTTGAGCAGAAATCTGTTTTAAATAGTAGAAGTACAGAGAGGAATATCCTCTACAGAGAACATAAGTATTCATATATTCATCCAATTAGAACGTGTATCAGGGTGCATCGGCAGGCCTTGGCTGAGACCCATCATGCAAATCTTTTAAATGGACCTCGCTAATAACCACCTAATGAAGTTCGACAGGAAATCACCCCTTACTGCCTGCTTCCAGTGCCTTAACTGCTACAAAACCTACAAAGCCAAAGGTCCTTCCAAAGAGGAACAGGATGTAGCTGAGCAGAAAGCTCTGGACTGCTGTGGATCCTTCATTCAGGGATTCTACGTAAACTACAGAAGGTGGGGAATCCAGAAGTGGTACGGCAGGTAAATGCCGTACTCGGTTCCACCCTTTGAGGGCTACAGTGATCTGTAGCTCCCATTTACCTATTTTAGTTGATACTTTCTTTTTAATTTGTAATATTACTGTGCCGTGCTATAGCATAACATTATCAATCGCAAATCCATTGGGAATCCAATGAGCGGAGAGATGTTTTCTGGAACACTCGAGGAGATGGCACTTATCGAACGCCACATCCTCATGCTTAAGGCTACCAAAGAGAACCAGCCCGTAGGCATCATCAAACTGTCCGAACTTCTCGATATCCCCAAGCACAAGGTCCGTTATTCGCTCAGACTTCTCGAAAGGGATGGGCTGATCGTCGCAACCCAGGACGGAGCCATTGTCACTGAAAAATATGAGCAGTTCATGAACGAACTCTCCGAAAAGCTCGACCAGATCATCAATAGGGTCAACGAAATCCGCGACGAAGTCACCGGAGAATAACTTTTGGTCTAATAAGAGGGGGAGGGAGCAATCCCTTCTCCTTATTAGACATAACTTTTTATATTGGCGTACATTGGCTGGAAGTAAGCCGTTGTAGCTCAGTCGGTAGAGCGTGTGACTGTTAATCACAAGGTCCACGGTTCGATCCCGTGCGACGGCGCCATTTTTCATTTCAACTTGATGGCTTCTGCATAGACTTTTCAGCCGTTAATTATCTGATAGGAATCACAGTCTGGCACTGTCAAAGATTGTTTGAAAACAATCACAAGATCCGATTAATCGCAGCACTGATACGTTTTTATCCGATGTGGGACTATAGTGCCACAGGGGCTCATAGCTTAGCTAGGTAGAGCGTCGGACTCATAATCCGATGGCCACCGGTTCAAATCCGGTTGGGCCCACCACTCTTTCTGAATCCTTTGTGGTATAAGTCAACGGCAAAACATCATCAAATGCTGGAAACACGCCGTTTCTAACGTTTTTTCTATATCCAGCAATACTGACTTTCTCGAAAGACTTAAAATAGCAAGTCACTTGTTCACCTTTATCTATAAAGAAGAGAGGACAGTACATTGTCCCTCTGCTTTTGTGGGAAGGTATTAGAATGGCCGTATGGAAAATCCCTCACATTGAACAAGCACTCACCGCCTGCGTACAGTGCGGATACTGCATTTCTGTCTGTCAGGCACACAACCAGACTCCTTGGGAGTCCGTTACCCCCAGGGGAAAAATCTACTATCTCAACCAGATCAACGTCTCCGGACCTCTTGACAAACCCCTGAAAAGGGAGGTTTCCCTCAGCCCCTACTTTGTCGACGCAGTCTACAAATGTACCGGATGCGGAAACTGTGAGGTCGTCTGCCACGCAAAGATTCCCCTCGTAGAACTCTGGGAAATGGTTAGGACCTGGCTCGTAGAGTGCAAGGTCGGACCCCTTTCTGCACACCAGGCAATGTTCAACGGAATCGCAAAGAACCACAACCCCTACGGTGGAGACCAGAAACACCGTGGAGACTGGTGGCCCGCAGAGATCCCCAAGGCAGAAGTCCCCGATGTCATCCTCTTCGCAGGATGCACTGGATCCTTCAGGCAGCAGCAGGTCCCCCAGACCGCAGCCCGTGTCCTCGCCAGGGCCGGATGCAAGATGAACATCCTCGGAGCAGACGAATGGTGCTGCACCTCTCCTCTCCTCAGGACCGGAAACGACACCCTCACCATCGATGCCGCAGAGCACATGGTCGAGAAGGCAGACGGTATGGGAGCAAAGGACATCGTCATGGCATGTTCCGGATGCTTCAAGACCATCTCCACTGACTTCGGAAAGTACTACGCCCAGATGGGTCAGCAGTGCTACCACTTCACCCAGTACGCTGAGAAGATGATCAAGGAGAAGAAGCTCAAGATCCTTCAGCCCTTCGAGCACAAGATCACCTACCACGACCCCTGCCACCTCGGAAGGCACATGGGAGTCTACGATGCCCCCAGGAACATCCTCAAGGCAATCAAGGGAATCGAACTCATCGAGATGCCCAGGAACAGGGCCAACTCCATGTGCTGCGGAGCAGGTGGAGGATACAAGAGCCAGTTCAACAACTTCGCTGTCAGGATCGCATCCGACAGGGTCAGGGAAGCAGAGGAAACCGGTGCAGAGTACCTTGTCACCAGCTGTCCCTTCTGTGTAACCAACCTCTCCCAGGGTGCAAAGGCAATCGGCTCCAAGATCAAGGTAGTCGATGTCTCCGACATCCTCCTGCAGGTCACCGCACCCGCAGAAGAACCCAAAGCAGAGTGAAACCACTAACTCCGGCGGGGCCCATTCTCCCCGCCGGATCACCTTTTGAATATGCCTTTTGATTTCCTTTCTCCGAAACTCGTCGAGACTCTGGAGAAGAGAGGAATCACAGAACCTACCGATCCGCAGAAAGATGCCGGACCGAGGATCCTGAAAGGACAGAACGTACTCGTCGTCGCACCCACCGGAATCGGCAAGACCGAATCCGCCATGCTCCCCATTTTCGATACATTGTATAGAGAAGGAGGAGATGGGATCAAATGCCTCTACATCACCCCGCTCAGGGCCCTGAACAGAGACATGATGAAGAGGATGGAGTCCCTAGGATCCGAACTCGGAATCACCGTAGGCGTGAGGCATGGAGATACAGATTCCGCGGAAAGACAGAGACAGTCCAAAAAACCTCCGCAGATCCTCATTACCACGCCGGAAACCCTGCAGGTCCTGTTCACCGGAAAGAATCTCCGTGAACATCTGAAAAAGGTCAAATGGGTTGTCGTTGATGAGATCCACGAACTTGCCGGAAACGAGAGAGGCGCACAGATGGCTGTTGCCTTGGAAAGACTCACCCAGTTCGCTGGAGAATTCCAAAGAATCGGCCTATCTGCAACCGTGGGAAACCTGAAAGAAGTCCACAACTTCCTGGCAGGCAGAGACAGAGAGGTCATCGTCTGCAAACATGATTCGTTCAGAGACTTTTCAATAAAGGTCGGATGTCCGGTACTCGACGACAGTTATGAGACACTCAGGGACAAGCTCCAGCGCGACCCCGACATCCTTGCAGTGATGATACGTGCCAGAGAACTTGTGGAGAGCGTCAACTCCGCACTGTTCTTCGTCAATACGAGGGAAACTGCCGAATGGCTCGGACTCAGGTACCACATGTGGGATGAGAAGTTCCTCATCGAGGTCCACCACGGATCCCTCTCGAAAGAGATCAGGATGGATACCGAGGACAGATTCAAGAACCAAGAACTGAAGGCACTCATCTGTACATCCTCTCTGGAACTCGGTATCGACATCGGAAGTGCAGACCTGGTCGTCCAATACAACTCGCCGAGACAGGTCGCAAGAATGACCCAGCGTGCCGGACGTGCAGGTCACCGTGTCGGTGGGAAGATACGTGCTGAGATCCTTGCCACATCTCCCGACGAACTAGCAGAAGCAATGGTCGTAGCACGCAGATGCGAGGCAAAACTGATGGAGTATGCCGCAGGCAGGAAGAATCCCCTTGCTGTTCTGGCGAACCAACTCGTCGCAATGACGATGGCAGGAGGTTTCGAACCCGATACGGCCTACCAGATGATCAGTCGTGCCTATCCGTTCAACACACTTACCAGAAAAGAATTCGATGACACCCTGGAACAGCTTAAATCCATCAGGATGCTGCTCGAATACGACGGCGTGATCAGACGTTCCCGCAAAGGGATGGACTACTTTTATCAGAACATCTCGATGATCCCTGACGAGAAGACCTACATAATCAGAGATATCGCCACCAGAGGGATCATCGGTACACTCGATGAGAACTTCGTTGCTACACTCGAAAGCGAAGAAGGTGCAGCAATGTTCATCGCCAAGGGAAGAACCTGGAGGATTGTCGAGCAGAGAGAAGATGAGCTGCTGGTACAGGAGGCGAAATGCATCGGTAATGTCCCTGCATGGTCCGGTTCCGACATTCCCGTTCCGTTCGAAGTTGCCATGGAGGTTGGAAAACTTCGCCGTATGAGGGAATTCGACAGATATCCCATCGACGCGAACACCGTAAAGACCGTCTCCGAATACTTCGATGAACAAGAGGAGAAATGGGTCATGCCCACGGATGTCACAGTCACCGTAGAAACCGGAGACCGCCTCGCCATCATCAACTGTTGTTTCGGCACAAGAGTCAATGAGACCATATCCAAAATCATTTCCGCACTGCTCATGGCACGTATCGGAGAGAGTGTTGGAATCAGCACTGACGCGTACCGCATAATAATCGAACTACCCCGCAATATCGACAAAGACATCATCGTCGATACACTGAGGTCCCTCAAACCCGGAACCGTAGAGGCATACTGCAGACTGACCATCCTGAATTCCTCATATCTCAAATGGAGATTCATGAACGTAGCCAAGAAATTCGGTATCATCGAGAAGGGTGCCGATCGCCGCTACATCAATTACAACCGTCTTTTCGAATTGCACAAAGACACGCCTGCATACAATGATGCCGTCAACAAGGTTCTCGATGAGGATCTCGATGTCGAAAACACCGAGCGTGTACTGAAACTCATTGCTGACAGGAAGATCGTGGTCACCTCCGGAGGAATATCGCGCATAGGTCTCGAAGGTATCACTGCCACCAAGGAACTCATGCAGCCTGCTCGTGCGGACCACGCCATCCTCGCGGCAATGAAAAAGAGACTTACGGAGGAAGTTCTCTATCCCACATGCATAAGATGCCAGAACCAGCGCAGACTGCGCGTGGCCGATGCCCCCCGTAAATTCACCTGTCCCAAATGCGGAGGTTTCATGATCGCCCTGCTGAAGGACTATGAACGCGATACCATCAAACTTCTCGATAAAAAGACACTGACCCAGGCAGAGAAAAACACAGTCAACCGCATAAGGAAGAACGCAAACATCATCAACTCATACGGTGGACGTGCGGCGATAGTTCTTGCAGGAAGGGGAGTGGGCCCGGAGATCGCGGCAAGGATCCTCAGCAAGATGCATGTAGATGAAGACAGTCTTTTGCGTGACATCATGTCTTCAGAGATCAACTATGCCAGGACCAAACAGTTCTGGGACTGATCAGAAGTTTCCGCCTTTTGCCTTGAACTCGGGTTTGGATTCTTCCTTTTCCAGTTTCTTGGGTTTGACGTTGAATGTTCCCAGGAATCCGGAGGAGATCACATAGACCTCGGAGGAGGTGGGGCGGGATGCGTCGGGAGAGTGGACGATAACCTTTTCGAACCTTTTTCTGAGTTCGGACAGATAGGTGTCGAGAAGGTCTCCCTGGAAAACCTTGGTGACCAGTTTACCCTTCTTCTTGAGGATACGGTCACAGACGTCCACGGCGTACATACAGAGTTCAATAGATCTTGCATGATCCATGGAGTATGCACCAGCAATGTTGGGTGCCATGTCGGAAAGAACAACATCGACCTTTCCACCGACCATTTCCAGAAGTTTGATCATGGTGTTGTCATCGGTGATGTCTCCGATAATGAACTGCACTCCGTCGAGAGGATGGATATACCTGAGGTCGACACCGATAACCTGACCGGTCTCTCCCACACATTCCTTTGCAACCTGGGACCATCCACCGGGACAGGCACCGAGGTCGACGACGGAATCGCCTTCCTTCATGACATTGAAACGTTCATCGATCTGGAGAAGCTTAAAGGATGCCCTGGAACGGTAACCCACCTTTTTGGCAAGACGGTAGTAATATTCCCTGCGGCGCTCGGCAACCCAGCGATCATGAAGGTCTGACACGTGCCACACTATCGGTTCCTTTAATAAGAAACTAACTACTCAGTTCGTTTTTGTCTAGAGCACTAAATATAGGGGAAACCTATACTGAAAATGATAACATGACAGCAGGCTGGACATACTCAAAAGCCGGAGTTAACATTGACAAGAAATCAAGTTCCATCGGATCCCTCGTGGACGAACTCAAATTCAGGAGATCCGGATTCGGACAGATGGTCCACAAATCCGGACTTTTCGCCAGTCTCATCGACTTCGGAGACAGGTACGTCACCCTCGCAACCGACGGAGTAGGAACCAAGCTTCTCATCGCTGAGGAACTTGGAATCTGGGACACCATCGGAATCGATTGTATCGCAATGAATGTCAACGACACCATCTGCGTCAACGCCGAACCCATCTCCTTCGTCGACTACATCGCAATCGACAAACCCGACGATGATCTCACCAAACAGGTCGGAATCGGACTTAACAAAGGAGCGGAAATGTCTAACATGGAGATCGTCGGCGGAGAGATTGCTGTCCTCCCCGAGATGGTCAACGGACTCGACCTTTCCGGAACCTGTATGGGAGTCGTCGACAAAGACAAGATCATCACCGGTGAGACCTGTCAGAAAGGTGACCTTATCGTTGCCCTCAAATCTTCCGGTCTGCACTCCAACGGACTCACTCTTGCAAGGAAGGTCGTAGAGGCCAACAACATCAAGCTCACCGATTCCGTCCCCGGACTTACCCAGAGCATCGGAAAAGAACTCCTTACCCCCACCGAGATCTATGTCAAGCAGGTCCTCGACATCACCGCAAAACACGAGGTCCACGGACTCGTTGACATCACCGGCGGAGGACTTAGGAACATTCTCCGTATGGCAAAAGGTCTGAAATACACCATCGACGACCCTATCAAGCCCGCACCCATTTTCAACATCCTCCAGGAGCTCGGAAACATCGACAACCAGGAGATCTACCAGACCCTCAACATGAGCATGGGATTCACCATCATCGCCCCTGCCGACGAGGCTGAGGCCATCGCACGCGAGAACTCCAACGCAAAGGTCGTCGGACGCGTCGAGGAAGGAAACGGAGTCTACTTCGCTCCTGAGAAACTCACTTACGATCACTACTGATCAAAACACTCCAGGGGGAAACCCCTGGCACATTCCATTTTTAGTTAATCGGAACTTGCATAGTTCGTGGATTACTTGGTTGCCTTCGGACGTGCGACGATGGCGTTGCGGTCACCATCAAGAAAAATCTCAAAATTCTGATAACGGGGGTCCTGTTTGTATTGGTTGATGCGGTCAAGGACCTCGAACAAAGAAAGCTCGGTACTCTTGATATCGATTAAGACCTCATCAAGATTGGTTTCTTCATCCATAGTCTTCCCTTTTGTTACGTTGAACAGACAACCGGTGGGACGGTCAAAGTTTAGAAGTATGGTGCCGCCAGCCGGGTTCGAACCAGCGACCTCGTGATCTTCAGTCACGCGCTCTCCCAACTGAGCTACGGCGGCTTAATTGCCCTTATCGGCTAAACCATTATAAAAGTTGTGGGGAGGGG
>JAKSHV010000042.1 GCA_024399225.1 archaeon
TCGGCTGCAGGGAATTCATCTTTCGAAAGATCCTTGGTCGAGAGGTTGAACACTCCGAGATCGATTGCGATCGAATCTCCTGCGTAAAGCTCGCTCATGTCGAGACCGAAAAGGTACTCGGGGAAGCTGGGAACGGTTTCAGAGGATTCCTCCTCTTCATCTTCCTCATCATCTACGCCGTTCATTCCGGAGAGGGCTTCGATGACGAAGGCAAGGAAGTTTTCGGTGTTGATATCGAGGGTTACGAAGAACTGCTCGATCCTGACGTTGTTGCCATAGAGAGTGGTGGGAGTTTCCCTGCCATCGACGACGTCGAGTACACCGAGCCTGATCTCTGCAGTGGCCTTTCCTTTGAGGATGGAGGTACCGAGGTGGAGGTCCTTGATAAGGACGTTGCTGAGGGTTTCGGTCATATCTCCCTCTACATTCTCGAAGGAGTGGGTGTCGCCGTCGGTGACCCTCAGTTCACCGAGGTCGAACTGGAAGGATGCTCCCAGGTTGACTCCGGAGACGTCGAGGTTCTTGATGATGTCTGCAAGACCGGTTTCGGATCCCTCTCCGTCGGAACCGTAAAGGCCTCCGACGACAGCGGATACAAGTGCCTTGAGACCCTCGTATTTCAGGTCTGCGACAAGTTTGAGATCCTTGACGTAGGTCTCCTCCACGCTAGAGTTGGTTTCATCCACGCGGGATTCGGAGTGGGTGAAACTGTTGAGACCGATCTCGGCGGAGGCGGAACCGTTCTTCACTGCGACCTTGGCAAGAAGTCCGTTCAGCTCGGTCTTCTCACCGCGGGTATAGCCGTTCTCGGTTTTTTCCTTGGTGGCCTCATCAATCTGGCTGTTGTGGTTGCTCTTGTCCTCGGTCTGCAGAACCGATCCGACGTTGAAGGCAAAGTTCAGTTCGTTGGTTGCGGAGACAGTAGTGAAAGAGAGGGAGACCCCGTCGACCTTGGTAACATCCTTGTCGGTGTAGGTACTTTCCTCTTTGATCACTTCACCATCTTTGAGAGTGTAGTGGTCGCTGTACGAGTTAACGGTCTCGACCGCGTCGGAGGAGAGGGACAGCTCGATGTCGGGCATGTGGAAATCGCCCTCAGTGATTACGGCAAGTGCTTTGATGGGAACCTCCACGGGTCCGGATCCGTCGAGGATCACAAGAAGGTCACCGTAAATGGCGGTCAGATCTGCATCAAAGGAGAATGCGATGTTGTTACCGCTGTTGGAAGTGAAGACAGTATCGTTGTAAGCATAGTTGTCGTAGTGTTCATCCTTCAATTCGTAATCGACCTGGTGGATGGTTACACTGGTACCTGCAACACCGAGAGAGAGGTCGAGGGAAACCTTCTTCTGCTCTGCGGGAACGGGTTCTCCTTCGACAATCTCGAAAAGACCGTTGACGGCGGAGTAGCTGAGAAGCAGTTTGCTTCCGTTGTCGAAGGACATCTCGTAGGGCTTTGCGGTTTCGGCATCATCATCGTCACCGAACAGGGTGAGGCAGGGGAACTTCAGTGTCTTGAAGATGAGCTTTGCACCTTCGGTTCCGGCGATGGTGACGTCCTTTCCTGCGATGATGATGGTATCGACGGCGAGGTCCTTGGAGAATTCGAGTTTGGCACCGTCTTCGAGCACGATGACGGTCTCGTCGCCGGTGAGCTCGTTGTGGTCCTTGTCGAGGTGCCTGATATCCGCACCGTTGTCGTCATAGTCCTCTCCGACATTGATCTTCATGTCGAGCATGAAGTTCAGCATAGGGAGGAGTTCACCGTCGAGATCGACAGGGAAGTATTCGTTCATCATCTCGATGGCCGCAATAAGGGCATCGAGCTGTTCCTCGGAAAGGATCTTTCCGAGATAGCCCAGGATCTCGGGGTCGAATTCCGGTCCCCCGATGGGTCCGGATTCCGACTCCTCTTCCTCGGCCATGGACCAATCGGATGCGGCGCAGACGGAGAATGCGCAGCAAACGAACATCGCCACGATGGCGAGTGCCCACAGCTGGGTCATTGTTTTCTTCTTGTAAGCAAGCATAGATTATCCTCTATGGTTTTTGCTAAGAGTTGTGCATATAAAAATGATATTTACAGAAACAGCAATCTGTCATATTTGTGGATGGGGGTGGCCCGTTTTAGAGGTCACCGAAAACCAAATAATATCATACCTGAGTTTAGAAATCATCGGGCTGCAGAAGACGTCCGTCGTTGTTGATGATGTCGTCTCCGAGTTTGTCACGGATCTTCTCGAGGACATTGACAAGATCATCCCTGCTTTCGATCTGAGTCAGCATGTTCCTGTACTCTCTGCTGCAATAGCATCCGGCTATGAAATGCGGAGCATAGCTCCTCAGACGGCGCATGGCCGCATCGTTTCCAAGCTCATCGATGACCGCATCGGCCAGTTTCAGGCACCAGTCAACCTGTTTCGACACGGTGGGGTTAGGCAGTTTCTCCCCGGTCCTGAAATAGGTGTCAATCTGCGTACAGAGATAGGGGTTTCCGATTCCTCCGCGTGCGACCATGACGCCTTCGGCACCGGTGCATTCGACAGCATTGATGGCATCCTCTAGAAGGTAGATGTTTCCCGAAATTATCAGAGGGACGGACATCTCCTTGCGAAGTCCCTCGACAAGATCATAGTGAGGTTTTCCCCCATACTGTTCCTCACGGGTACGGGGATGGATGCAGATCGCATCTACTTCGGCAGCCTCGAGTTCCGAGATTACCGACCGAAAGTTCATCTGTCCGGAACTCCATCCGAGGCGGATCTTCGCGGTGACTGGCACATCGAGTTCCTTCTTCAGGACCCGCACTATCTCCCCGCAGTTTTCAGGATCCTTCATAAGCATGGATCCGGCCCCGGTACGGTTGACCTTGTGCACAGGACAGCCCATGTTGACATCGATGATGGAAATTGCAGGATTGATCTCAAGGGCGTATTTGGCTGCCTTCAGGATGTTCTCGGGCTTGCTTCCGAACAGCTGCAGGGCGACAGGTCCGTCGCATGGGAAATCGATGAACTGACGCGTCGTGCGCATCCCGTAGATACAGCCCATATCGGACACCATCTCGGTGTAGGCCACGGCCACACCGAAGGGTTTCATGAATCCGCGGTATGCAGGAGTGGAATAACCGGACATCGGACCAAGAACAACAGGTCCGTCTATCTCCACATTTCCGATCTTCCACATGAGAATCAGTCGGGCTTCACTCTTTGCCGGTCTTGTCCATAATAGTCCATTTGTCGGTCTTGTAGGAATATTTGAACTTGTAACCGCGGTCGATGAGTTTCTGGATCTCGGGTTCGATCTCCTTTCCCTTCTTGGTCTTGATGATACCGTTGCTGGTCTTGGAGAATTCGATACCCATGTCGTAGAGAAGACTTGTGAGTGCACGTTTTCCGACGGTGCTGCGTCCCCAGCGGCGCATAGGCCTTGCAGGTTTAGCTTCCTCTTCCTCCTCGATGGTTTCGGGGATCTCGAAGGTCTCGGCGAGCAGTGTTTCGTAATCGTAATCGTCGGTGGGCTCGGGAATGTCCTCCCTGCGGAGCATGTGCTTGGCGGCACGTACACCGTTGTCCGCGAGGACCTCCAGGAGTTCGGCATAGAACTTCCATCCGGAGTCGAGCCATCCGTTCTCGAACATCATGACGAGGAATCCGATTTCGCGTTCGCAGGTTCCCTCTTCAGACCTCTTGACATGCTCCAGATAGAGAAGGGCACCCTTCATGTTGGAGTCGCCATCGCCTAGATAGTAGTAGTCAGCCAGTTTCAGGATGGCTGCGTCGCAACCTGCAAGAATAGCCTGTCTGAGCCAATGTTCTACGAATGCGGAACGGTTCTCCTCCTTGCTCTCCTTGTAGTGGTCGGCAAGGGCCACCATGGCATCGGTGTTTCCCGCCTTGGCAGAATCCGCGAGATATTTCCTTCCCTTGGCGGTGCTCTTGGCAACATCCTCTCCGGAAAGATATTTCATTCCAAGCTGGTACATCGCACCGGCATCTCCGTCGGCACAGAGCTTTTCAAGATCCTGGATGGAAACGGAGTCTGACATGATGGATGGTGGAAAGATATCCAGGTATATGAACATCAAGCGAAAACAGGCGTCTTTTGAGACTCCTTAAATACTGTGTTGATATCTCCGTATCAATCATTTTTCTTTTTTGTTTTTGATTCGAAAGTGGAAAAGGAAGGGGAGACTATGCAGAACAGGGACAGAAGCAGCAGAGATCCGGCAGGACTGATCGAGAAATTCAAACTCAGGGATGAGGCGGCACTCAATTACATGCCGACCGAGGAAAGTACACTTGTCATCAATTTCGTGGAATGCTGGAACAAATCCGCTGAAAGGAAGGGTGCCAAACGCTTCTCGCCTTTCAAGAACTCCCTTGCCGAACAGTTCTCCATGATGAGCTATGACCTCACCGAGTTCAGGGATCTCATCACCTTCATCTGGTCAAACCTTTACAGACTGCAGAACAAACCCATGAGGAATGTGTTCCTCTCCCACCCTTCTTTCCTCAAATCACTTTCCGACCCCGGACAGGACGTCACCCTGGAGAACGTAGCCCTGCGTATCCCCCTGGATAAGACCGCACCCGGAGAATCACGCAAACTGGATCTTGTGCTGATGGGAAACATCGTCATCACGGAAGGAAAGATCCCGAAGAAGGAATACGTCGTCAAAGGCCTCTCTCTGATGATTAACAGTCCCCACTATGGAGAGATCATGGTGAAGACCGCACTCGTGTGCCGTGTGATGAACTCGGTCATGGAAGGCTTCTACACCACGAAAGGTGAGCTTGCCGACGGACGCGGAAGAGGGATCTACAACAATTCCATCCTCACCCCGACTCTCCTTTCCGAACTCAACGAACATTACATCGTCAAGGAACCCCACACGGTTATCGCGAAGCTCAACGATTGGGTCGAGTTCCTTACCAACGAGAGCAAATATGCACAGAGCCAGAGTGTCTCTAGTTACACTATCGAACGTCCCGAGTTCCTTACTGCATACCGCATTCCCGCAGGAACCGATGCCGGCAAGGGAAGGATCATTGTAGAAACACCCGATGCAATCTGGACCGATACTGCAGTCGAAGGCTCCGAACCTCGTCTCATCGTACGCATCTCTCATAAGGCAGACCCCCGTGCGGTCGAATACGACAGCAAATATGTGGAACGTTTCAATTCCCTGGTCCTGACCGGAATCAGAATCGTCGACCCTACGGACAAACACCTGGACAACCGTTTCAGAAAGGATTCTGCAGAACGTGCTCTTGAGAAGAGGATGTCGAGGGTCGGTAACGAATATCTCAATCCTACCGAGGTACATGGACTCCTGCCTGACGAGGTCACCGCACCTGCAAGACTGAGACGCGACCAGGCTGTTGCCGGCATACGTTCCGGATTCGAGGACAGAATCACCAAAGAACTCGAAAACTCCGTCGCACAAGGTGAAGACCCAGAGGTTGCAAGGATCGAGATCGAGCAGAGGCTTGCCCAGGAAAGGAAACTCCGCATAAAGGAAGTGAACAACGAGTTCCGTGAAGAGATCGACAGACTCTACAGCGGATGCGAGGACTGCACTCTCACCATATACTTCGAGATCCCCGTTCCCCGCGGCACATCCACAAAGAACGAGATGGAATCGAGGACCAAATTCTTTGCAAAGGGAAGGCATTACGTAGTAGTAAGCGACCAGGTCGGAACCATGACCAACATATCCCGTCAGATGGATGCCTTGGTCTCATTCCTCAAAGGAGAGGTCGCGAATCCATACATCGCCTCGCATCTGTTCTATTCCGGAACCGCACCAACCGACTCCAAAGAGGAGATCGGCCACCTTTTCGGTAACAATTTCAACGAGCTTCAGAAGAAGGCGATCAATGAGGCGGTTGCAAGCAATGGTCTCTATCTCATCCAGGGACCACCCGGAACCGGAAAGACCCAGGTCATCTCCGAGATCACCATTCAGGAGATCCTCAAGGGAAGGAAGGTACTCATCACCAGTCAGAACAACAAGGCCATCGACAACGCTTTCGACAGGCTCGTGAGGAATGCAGTGGTACGCCCCGTACGTATCATGTCCGAGAACGGTTCCAGCGAATACGAGATCGAGAACATCGTATCCACCCTCTACCGCAACATCGGAAAATCACTCCGTGACCAGATGAGGCTCTACGACGACCCTGAGTCCAAGGTACCTGCAGAGGAGAAATACGCAAGGATCAAGGAGCTCAGGGAGGAGATGGAGGAACTTGCGGAGGATGCCGAGGAACCCATCGAGGAAATCCCCCTGCTGTATGAGGACATTGCATTCGCAAAGCAGAAGATCCTCGATATCGAAAGGGAAAAGGCAGAAAATGAATCGAACATAAGTCTGGTCAACACCCTTATCGCCGGACTTGGTACCTTCGAACTGACATCCTACACCCCCTTCGTAAAGGAGATCAAGGACGTTTTCAGAGAATACAGCACCCTGGAGGCCAAGAACGCGGCATCCGCCGAAAACGAACTTGAGGGAAAACTGTTCGGCAGACACGGCTACTGCGCAGCTATTATGTCTATTCCTCAGGAAGAATTCGACGAACAGATGATGCTGATGGATGACAACAGGGATTATGTCAGCCTGTTCACAAAACTCTACGATACCGATAATGAATCCGAGAAGATCAGGCTGTCGGCGTCTCTTGAAGAACTGGTCGCCACCAGAGGAATAGAACCATCAGCCTTCGGTCTCCTGGAGACATTCCGTGCCGATCTTCCCCGCAATCTGCCTGAGATAAGAAGCAGGCTCGAAAGGATACGCAGCAAAATGCAGTACCTGCTCAACGCAAGACTCGAGCAATACGCCGGATACATGCCCAACGAGGCTGATGAGAAAAAGAAAAGAAAACTTCTTGCGGATTCCCAGGAAGAACTCGAGGAATATCTCGAGGATAAGGATTACATCGCATACGCAAAGGTCAGACAGGAACTTACAGAGGCTATCCGCGATATGTTCGAGTATCTCAACATCTCGGACAGATACGATGACCTTGAAGAGGCCATCAGCATACTCGACCTACGCATGTCCATGATAACAGAAATGGGCTCAGAAGACCTCGAACTAACAAGGAAGACCCTTTCCGATATCGAATCCTATCTCTCGAAAGAGGGCGTAGGAGAGATCGAGAGCGACCGCCTTGTAAAGGAACTCAGGAAGTATGTCAACGTTGTCGGAATCACCAGCACCGCCGAGGGAGTTGCCCGTGACAAAGATCTGCAGAGTGCATCCGCCCCGTTCCTCGATGTCACCACGATGGGTGTCGACACAGTCATCATCGATGAGGTGAGTAAGGTTCCGTTCCCCGAACTGCTCCGCCCAATCCTCGCCGGTAAGAAAGTCATACTCGTGGGTGACCACAAACAGTTGTCTCCCTTGTACAACGTGAAGATTAACGAGCACACCAGGAATGCAACTGCAGAGGAGATCGAGAACGAACAGAGGTACAAGGTCATGTACGAGACCCCCCTCTTCGAAGAGCTCTTCGACGGAACCGATGACGGCTGCAAGACAATGCTCAGGACGCAGTACCGTATGGCCGAGCCCATCATGCAGGCCATCAACCGCTTCTACGACGGCGGTCTCGAAACGGGCTGTGCACCCGGTTCCAGAGAGCACAACATCAATGTGCCAGGCATAATCGGTCCCGACACATCAATCATGTTTGTGAACTGCAAGGGTAATGGAATCAGACGCGAGGGAAGCACATCATACGAGAATCCCCTCGAGGCAAATGTCGTCTTCCAGCTCGTCAAGATGTTCGAGGAACATTGCGAGAAAGGCGTGAACGGAAAACCTCTGTCCGAATGCAATGAAGATGACAAACTCAGCATGGGAGTCATCAGCCCTTACGCATCCCACAACAGGCTCATTAGGCGCAAAACGAACGGATTCTATGAATCTCTCGCCAA
>JAKSHV010000043.1 GCA_024399225.1 archaeon
GGGAAGAAGAATCCATACTTTGCGAGTTCTGCATTAAGGTCGTTGTAAACGACTCCTGCCTCTACATCGACCCAGTTGTCGTTGACACTGATCTTCTTGATCTTGTTCATTTTCTGCATTGCAACAACGATTCCGCCCATGATGGGAACAGCGGCTCCGCAGAGTCCGGTTCCTGCTCCCCTGGGAGTCACAGGAATCTCGTACTTGTACGCGATCTTCATGATCTCGGAAACTTCCTCGGTGCTGATGGGCTGAACAACAACATCGGGGTTGTGGTGGTAGATGGAAGAATCGAAACCGTAGGTGTACAGCACGGCGGGGCTGGTGGAGATGCGGTCCTTTCCGACAACCGCTTCCAGTTCGTCGATAATCTTCTGGTCGAGTGCCATTTCAATCACCAGCTCATTTCTGTACTTATAATTAAAAGCGCGCCCGCGCGTGTCCAATCACTATTTTCGTATCCAACAGACTTAATAACCTATGGGGCTTAGCCTGGATTATGAAATCCATGATTGTACTGCTCGGTCCCCCTGGAGCAGGAAAAGGAACACAGGGCGAAAAGCTCCAGACTGAACTCGGTTATATCAGACTCTCCACCGGAGACATGCTCCGTGAGGCAGTCAGGAACGGAACCGAACTCGGAAAACTCGCAAAGACCTACATGGACTCTGGAGCACTCGTCCCCAACGATGTCATCATCGGACTTATGAAGGACAAGATCCAGTCCCTCGGAAAGGTTCCCGGAATCATCTTCGACGGATTCCCCAGGACCGTCGAGCAGGCAGAGGCACTCGACAAAGAGCTCGATGTTGATCTGGCACTTAACTTCGATGTCGCTGATGGAGAACTCATCGAGAGGCTTACCCAGAGGCGCTCCTGCCCCAACCCCAGCTGTCAGGCAGTCTACCACCTCGTCTACAACGCACCCAAGGTTGCAGGAAAGTGCGACAAGTGCGGATCCGAACTCTACCAGAGGGACGATGACAAGGCCGAGACCGTCAAGAACAGGCTCGAGGTCTACCGCAAGAACACCTTCCCCCTTATCGGCTACTACACCGATGCAAAGAAGATCTGCACCATCCCCGGAACCGGAGATATCAACGCGATCTTCGAGCAGGTCAAGAAGGCAATCCAGTAAAACCGTAAACCGCAGGCCTTCGGGCCTGCACCCCATTCTATTGACAATAGAAAGTTATTAAAACTATTAGCGATTTGAGGGACTTACACAGCCCCGTAGTGTAGTGGTCAATCATCGGAGACTCTGGATCTTTGGACCTCAGTTCGAATCTGGGCGGGGCTACCAGTTACTTTTCATTTTGTGTTTCTCGTTGGGTATACTATGGATTTCAGCTTAACCAGTCTGGCACTTGTCGCTCTTGGAGGCGCCGTCGGCGCAATACTCAGGTTCTCTATCGGCCAGGTTGTGGATTCCAGTCAGTTCCCCTGGGCCACGTTCATAGTCAACATCATCGGTGCATTCCTTCTCGCACTGCTGACCTTCGCACTCCCCGGGATTGGAACCACTGCCAAGCTATTCCTGTTCACCGGACTTTTCGGTGCATTCACCACCATGTCCACCTTCACCCTCGAGACCACCAGACTGTTCTTCGACGGTGAGATGCTAAACGCGGGCCTCAACATCCTCCTGAACGCAGGACTCTGCGTGATCGGAGCCATCGCAGGACGTTACATCGGACTACTCATCGCATGAAACGAACAGTACATCTATTCACATGCATGTATAAAAGAAGGGTCAAGGGGAAAGATTCCCGATGACCTAGTAGTGTTTTCAGAACTCGTTCCTGGTTCCGTCCGCAATGTCCTTGAAGAATGCGACGGCATCCTCGGGACCCCTTGCGATAAGGATATCATCGGACTCGAGACGAGAGTTCCAGTCAGGGCCGAATATGTAGTCGTCACCTCTCTTGATGGCAAGGACGAACATTCCGGAATTGGTTGCCAGGGATACCTCTCCGAGGGTCTTTCCGGCAAGAATGGAATCGGTGGCCACCTTGGCGAGACAGATGGTGGTATCGGAATCTCTGATGGACATAGCAAGAACGGGATGTTCTGCAAGTCCCCTGACGACGACGTCCGCAATGGATTTCGCGGCAGCCGCAATCTCGAGGATGCTGTCCATGAGACGGGTGGTGATGACCGCCCTTGCGACCTCGTCGGGCATGGCACGGCTGACCTGTGCGATCTCGTCCTGGATCTTCTCAGAAAGCTCCTCCATGCGGTCGTTGAGGGAGATGACCTCCTCGGCGATCTCCACGTTATCGTAAAGCAGAGACGAATATGCCAGATCGACCATCATCTCGGAAGTGTCCTTGAGCTCGAGGAACATATGCTCCAATTTGGACTTCATTCTTCATCCTCCCCGTTGAGCTCCTCTGTAAGCTCTGCCTCGACACGCTCATCCTCTTCGGCCTCGGACTCGGCCTCCTCCTGGGTGAGGACCTCCTCCTCGAAGTCCCACTCCCTCTTTCCGAACGCGCATTGGGAAAGGATATCGGCACCGTCATCGGTACCACGAACAATGAGGTCGTCATTAGCCCTGATCTTCATATCGTCCTCGGGGTCGTAGGACCATCCGTGACGGTTCTTGATTGCAATGACCTTACAGCCGGTGTTGGCCTCGATAGCCAGTTTGCCGATGGTATTTCCAACCAGAGTGGATTCCTTCTTGACACGGATCATACGGATCCTCTCGTCGGACTCCAGAAGGACGTCGGTGATGAGAGGCCTCTTGTCCGGAGGGAACCTGAGAAGACTTACGATATCGGAAGCCGCATTGGAGATCCTATCTGCGGCCGAAGCAACCTCCAGAAGACCGGACAGCTGCCTTGCGTCCTCCTTGGTCCTGGCGGCGAGAAGTGCTTTGTAACGGATGGCGAACTTGAGGTCATCCATATCGTTCTCTAGATCGCGGACCTTCTGGGCCATGTTGTCGCTGTTGTACATGAGCGAGGCGTATGCGAGGTCCACGATGACCTCGGATTGATCCTTCATCTCGGTAAGCAGTTCGCGGACGGACATGTCCACGTGGTCAAGTTTAGAAATATCATCGGAGTCGCTCATCAGAGCACGCTCCTTGCAATGTCCGAGGTCTTCATTAAGACCGAACGCTTGTGACTATTAGGCAATTATTTTCACCTGTTACTGGGTAAGTATCACATTCAGTACATTTTATCCCTATTTAGACGTGACTACAAACCCCATTAATACCCCCTTGCCTTACGTGAACCCGATTACAGACAGGAGGTGACGTCTTGGCGAATAGGTACGGTTCAGCGAAAGGATTCTTCAAGCGGAACATCTCCGTTATCACGATGGGTCTTACAGCACTCGTCATCGCCGGAACCGCCGATCTTTTCGCAGGTATCCTGCAGGACCAAATGACCGGTTACCTGTTTACTGGAATGATGATCCTCATCTATTCCGCCATTGGAATGAGAGGCAATATTTTCGGTGCCACGGGAAGCAGGATCGGTACCGCAATGAACATCGGTGCCTTCGAGATGAGCATCAAGAAAGGAACCGTTCTCCGTGCGAACATCGAATCCACCGTCGTCCTCACCTTGATCATGTCGATTGCCATGGGCATAACCACCTGGGTCGCATCCATGCTAATCTATCCTGGTGCAGACGACCTCATGAACATCAGCGACTTCATCTTCATATCCACCATCGGAGGAGTGATCGCAGGAATCATCGTCCTCATGTTCAACATTCTGATCGCATACATCGGAAACAAACGCGAATGGGACGTTGACAACATCACCGCACCCCTTATCGCAGCCGTGGGCGACATAGTCACCATGCCCATGATCTTCGCCTCCACCTGGCTCCTTCTCAAGGTACGTGATGGTTTGGAGATAGGGCCCACCGTGGTCCTTTCCATCTCGCTGGCACTTATCTTAATCACCATTGTAATGGCTGTCCACATCATCAAGAGGAAGGTTAACAAAAGAGACTTCTCCGGAGAAGCCAAACGTGTTATCGTTCAGTCGCTACCCGTCCTGATGCTCTGCCTAATCTTCGAAATCGGTGCAGGAATCATAATTCAGAATGAACAGGACAAGCTCGTGGAGTACAGCGTCCTGCTCATCATGCTACCTGCGTTCCTGAACGAAGGAAATGCACTTTCTGGAATGCTCACATCCAGACTCTCCTCGATGATCCACCTGGGTACTCTCGAGGACAAATGGGTCCCGGGATCGGGAGCATACGAGAACTTCGGCATAATGTCTGTCTGCGCAATGCTTACCTTCGTCTATATCGGCATCATCTCGTTCGGTGCCGCAATCCTCACCGGAGGTGCTGACAACATCACCGTTCTGACCTCTCTGGGTATTATCGTATTCGCAGGATTCCTCGCCACCACCATCCTCAACTTCCTATCCTATTACGTCGCCATAGCGGCGACCAAATTCGGACTGGATCCCGACGACCACTGCATCCCCATCACCTCATCGGTCATGGACATGCTGGGTTCCATGGTACTGGTGCTTATCATCACGCTGTTCATCTGACGCGCACGCGCGCACACTTATTATACAGTGAACGGCTACCGCTATCCAGGTATAATCATGATCAGCAGAGATGAAGTCTTAGCAAATCTCGGCCGTTACAACAAGAAAGAGGCAAGGATCGGAGTTCTCGGATCCCATTCCGCACTCGACACCTGTGACGGTGCTTACGAAGAGGGATTCAAAACCCTCGCGGTCTGCCAGAAAGGAAGGGAGAAAACCTTCAACAACTACTTCAGGGCATACAACGACGCACAGGGAAACCACCTCTGCGGATTCGTCAACGACACCCTCATCGTCGACAAGTTCGTCGATGTCATGAAGCCTGAGAACCAGCAGTACCTCATGGACACCAACACCCTCTGGATTCCCAACAGGTCATTCACCTCCTACGTCGACATCGATGCTGTCGAGAACGACTGGAAGGTCCCCATGGTCGGAAGCAGGGACCTCCTCAGGTCCGAGGAGAGGGGAGAGGTCAGGGACTACTACTGGATCCTCGAGCAGGCAAACCTTCCCTTCCCCAAGAAGATCGTGAAGCCCGAGGACATCGACGGCCTCACCATCATCAAGGTCCACCACGCACAGAAGAAGCTCGAGAGGGGATTCTTCACCGCCAAATCCTACGAGCAGTACCTCGAGAAGTCCCAGGAACTCATCAAACAGGGTGTCCTTGCAGAGGACTTCGAGCAGCACGCAAGGATGGAGCAGTACGTCATCGGCCCCGTCTTCAACCTCGACTTCTTCTACGACCCCATCAAGGAGGCCGGCGAGAAAGTGGAGCTCCTCGGTATCGACTGGAGGTTCGAGTCATCCCTCGACGGATACTGCAGGCTTCCCGGAAAACAGCAGGTAGAACTTGAGAACGACGGAATCATCCCCGAGTACACCGTCTGCGGTCACAACTCTGCAACCCTCAGGGAGTCCCTCCTCGACAAGGCATTCGAGATGGCTGAGAAATACGTCAAGGCCACCCAGAAGCACTATGAGCAGGGTATCGTCGGACCCTTCTGCCTCCAGACCTGTGTCGACAAGGATCTCCACTTCTGGATCTACGATGTCGCACCCAGGATCGGTGGAGGAACCAACGTCCACATGGATGTCGGACACCCCTACGGTAACGCACTCTACAGGCAGCCCATGTCCACCGGAAGGAGGCTTGCCAGGATGGTCAAGGAAGGAATCGAGCAGGACAGGCTTGAGGAGATCGTTTCATGAACGCGTACAGGAACCTCACCAAACCCATCGTTGCAATCCTTGCACTGCTGATGGCCTTCTCCGCCGTCGCAGTGCTTGCTGTGGATGACTCCGATGCCATCGGAATCAACACCAGTGGCATCACAGACAAGAACTTCAAGGAAGACAAGAATGGTACCCTCGTCATCCCCGTTCTCAATGGATTTGGCCACACCTGCAAAGTCCTCATCGAAGAGGATGGAAAAACGGTTACCGTCCAGGATTTCGCTAATGTCGAGGATGTTATCGAGATTTCCGTGGAACTTTCCAAAGGTCCTCATCACCTCAACATCATCATCACCGATTTGGACAACTCCACATCCTGCCCCTCCAGCTATACCCTTGAGGTAAAGGAGAACGTCTGGTCCCGCGTCGGAACCTACCTCGCCGTTGTCGTTGTTGTCATCGTCGTGATCATCATCCTCGTCGTGTACATGCGTGCAAGGCCCAACAACAAGCCCACCACCACCTTCACCCAGCTTGAAGAGGAGAAGAAAGCAGCCACATCCGCAAAGGAACAGCCTGTAGCTCCTGCCAAGACCGAGAAGGTCAAGTACACCAGTTCCAGAAGGAAGTAAATCATTCACTTGCCGCCCTTCGGGGCGGCCCCTTATTTTCTATACCTCCCTAATCCTGACAGGGATCCGTTTGTTTAGATAGCATATCGATCCATATGTGCCAGCAATAGATTTTCTCAACAAAACCGTACCAAGAGGGACTCCGATCGAAGACCCAATCTAGGATTGACGGAGCATCCCAAAATATAGGGAAACATCAAAACGAAAACAAAAAGAAATGGGCCGGAAGGCCCGGTAAAAGGTTTGTTATTGATCTTACTGCTTGGCCTTCTGTGCTGCCTTTGCCTTCCTGATGGCCTTGGTGATGAGGAGGGCCATGATGACTGCAAGGATAGTGACGATTACTGCGTAGATAATCATACCAACGAGATCGTCAGCGGATCCAAAGACCTCTGCAACGATTGCTTTGATTGCCTCGTTCCATGCAAGTGCTGCAACGAGGGAGAATGCTGCAATGATCAGAGAGGACATTGCCTCAAGAAGCTGTACTTTGAATGAATCATTTTCGTCGAAATCAACCATAGTGATCAGTACCGAATTAATATGGACAATAATAAAGTTGCGCCATCAACAGTAAAAGAAAATATGAATACAACAAAAATGCAGTGTAAATTATGGAAATATGGGGTATTCTCCCCATCATTTCAAAGAATCAGTTTGGGGTCCTGAAGATCGATGAGCGCAACCTGGCGTGCATCCATGAAGAATCCAATCTTCTTGTGGAGCATGATAGAGGGTGCGTTGTTGGGCTGGATCATGCTGTGCGCCACCTCAGCACCCATCTCACGTCCTGCCCTCAGGGTCTCCCTGAGGAGCCTGTATCCGATCTCCATTCTACGGACCATGGGGTCCACACCCATATTCTCGATCCAGACAAGGTTGGACACATCCGCGATGTGATGCAACATCTGCGCGAAGATGAATCCGTAGATCTCGCCGTCCTCCTCGGCAACGAAGCTGAGTCCGCTGTCGAGGTAGGCTTGGAAATGATTGGGGCTACTGGCCCCGAGATTGTTCTTCCACTCTTCAGGGAAGTCCTCCCACTTGTTCTCAAGGGTTTTCGAGAAGTATTCCTTGATGAGGGAAATCTCGAGTTCGCGGACCTTCTTGATGTCCTTGAGCTTCATGGGGCGGAATTCCACGTTCACATCTCCTCAGGTGCTTCGATACCGAGACAGTTCAGCACGTTGGCGAGAACTACCTTTGTGGCCTGTACGAGAGTAAGACGTGCGTTCCTTCCGGCACCGGCCTGAAGTACTGGCACTGCTGCATAGAACTGGTTGAAGGCCGCTGCGACCTCATGTCCGTATGCGGGCATCATGTTGACGCGCTTGGTCTCGTCGATGTCCTTGAGAACGTTCTCGAACTTGCAGAGGACCTTGGCGAGCTTGAGCTCGTACTCATCGGTGAGCTTGGATCCGTCGGTGTCCCACCCAAAGTCGCCCGCCCTCCTAAGCATGCTGCATGCTCTGGCACGGACGCACAAGA
>JAKSHV010000044.1 GCA_024399225.1 archaeon
CGACCGGCGGGTAGAGTGCGTTAGTTGAATGCTGTCTGAAACAGAAGGGGGGCTACTACTCTGAATTGACACTTCCACCGGGTCACCCGGTGGTACTCCTTTTTTATCTACATGCACCCATAACCCAGATATGGCACTGGACGCACACATCAAGGCAATCGGTTTCGACATGGACGGAACCGTCATGGACACCAAGGTCGACTACGTCAAACTCGCGCGCGTCGTTGAGGACGAGTTCATCGATCTCGGAGTACCCACCGAGGTCATCGATCAGGACAAGGTCGCAAGCACCATGAACTACGGTATCAAATGGCTCATGGAGAACAAGCCCGAGTCTCTTGTCGGAATGGAGAAGCGCATCGGGGACCGTGCAACCGTCATCGAATGCGAGAATGCGTCCATCGCAAAACCCTTCCCCGGAGCCGTCGAGCTCATCAAGGACCTCAAGTCTATGGGATACAAGGTTGCAATCCTCACCAGGGGCGGAAGGGAATATGCTGAGAAAATCCTCACCGCATCCGGTATCATCGGATTGTTCGATGCACTTGTAGCCAGGGACGATTATCCCCAGGCAGAGGCCAAACCCAGCCCCAAATCCATGGAACACATGTGCGAGAAGATCGGTGTTGATCCCAAGGATACAATCTACGTCGGTGACGGAACCGTCGACTGGCTCACCGCAGTGAACTCCGGTTCCCAGTTCATCGGCGTCGAATCCGGACACACCGACCGCGAAGCCTGGGTCAAGGCTGCCGGTGCAGACATCGTCACCGTTCCCACCGTGGCCGAGATCAGACAGTTCCTCTGAAGGATACAATGTCCGCATTCGGATTGGGGATCGATGCCGGCGGCACCTACACGGACACCGTCATCGTCGAAATGGATACCGGCAGGGTCGTTTGCGGAAACAAGGCCCTGACCACCAGGAACGACCTTTCGATAGGCATCAGGGAATCCCTTTCCGGACTTGACGAAGATATCCTGAAGACCGTTTCACTCACATCGCTTTCATCCACCCTTGCCACCAATTCGGTGGTTGAGGGCAAGGGCTGCAGGGTCGGACTCATATGCATAGGAACAGGCTGCGACAACAGTGCCAGAGCAGACATCTATGCAGAAGTAGAAGGTAAATTCTCCTTCTCCGGAAAGGAGATCGTACCTCTCGACGAAGACTCAGTGAGAAACATTCTCGCCTCCATGAAAGGCAGGATTGATGCTCTTGCCATATCCGGCTATATCAGCGTGCGCAACTCCGCACACGAGGTACGCGTTACCGAACTTGCCAATGAAATGTTGGGGATACCGGTCGTGTGCGCCCATGACCTCACATCTAAACTGGGATATGAGCAGAGGACCACCACCGCGGTCATGAATGCACGTCTAATCCCCGTCATCCAGGAACTTCTCCATTCTGTAAAGGAAGTACTCAAGGAATTCGAGATCGTGTGTCCGTTGATGATGGTAAAAGGCGACGGAGCACTCATGAAGAGTGATGTTGCACTCGAGAAACCCGTGGAGACTATCCTTTCCGGCCCCGCATCGAGCATGATCGGTGCGAAGGCGCTCACGGGAAGAAGCGATGCAATGATTATCGATATGGGTGGAACGACATCCGATATCGGCATCCTGAAAGACGGTTTCCCCCGTATCGAACCCGAAGGTGCCAGCATTGGTGGTAAAAGAACAAGAGTCACTGCCGCAGACATCTCGACCTACGGTATCGGCGGTGACAGCCGCATCGTGGTCAACGGAAAGGAAACAATACTGTCTTCCGTCCGTGCGATCCCCCTGTGCATTGCAGCCTCCAAATGGCCCCTCATCAAAGCAACTCTGGATGAGATAAGGAATATCACTGACGACCGTTCTCCAGAATCTTATCCTCTTGAGGAGATTGTCCAAGATACAGAATTCTTCACACTGGCTCATTTCAATAATATAAACGGTCTGGCACCTTTGGATGTCAGATTCCTGGACCTTCTCGCCGATGGTCCCATGAGACTGACCGACGCAGGAAAAATCCTGGGAGTACCCGCTCATGCCATCTCTGTGGCAGAACTTGAAAGCAGAGGATGCATCACTCGCATAGGAGTCACTCCCACCGACCTGCTCCATGCCGAAGGGTCATATTCCCAGTACGACTGCAAAGCGTCTTCCATTGCAGTCGGATATCTTGCACGTAAGTGCTCTAAAACGCTTCAACAGTTCATAGACGAGACCAAGTACCAGGTAGTGAAGAAAATCGCTTTATCGGCTATGGAGAAGGCAATGCTGGACGGAACAGGCAATGATGTCCCTACCGAATCCGACCTCGCCCTTATCGACCATGTGCTCGAAAATTCTAACAGAGCCTATTCCGTAGGATTCACCCTCAACATGCCAATAATCGGCATAGGTGCTCCCGTAGGAGCATGGCTTCCCCATGTGACAGAGATGCTCCATACCGAACTCCTGCTCCCCGAAAACTCCGAGATCGGCAATGCGATAGGTGCCATCACCGGATCCGTTTCAGAGACTGTTTCCGTCACGGTAAGGGCCAAGGACGGGGTGGTCAAAGAATCCCCCGAATGCATCGTTTTTACAGGCACTGGCACTGAGGAATTCTCCTCCCCAGCCGAGGCACTTTCCTATGCGAAGGAACTGGCTGAAAAGACCGTTTATGAACTTGCCCTGAAGGCAGGTTCCGCACATCCCGTCGTCGATGTTTCAATCTCTGAAACATACTATGACCTCTCGGAGACCCAGAAGATTTTCCACGAGGCTACCGTCACCGCGAAGGCCGTGGGCAAACCCGACCTTTACTAATTTTTCTATAAATTAAATTAAAAAAACACCACGGGGGAGAACCCCCGCAGTGCGGAAATTGATCCGAACAGGTTTACTCGTAACCACGTCCGAGGACGTGCTTCCTGTCCTCGCACTTGATCTCGGTGTACTCGTTGAACTTGAACCTCTTGATGTTGTTGTCAAAGGTGTGGTCAGCGGGCATGATCTTCTTTGCGACCTGCATGACCTTGCTTCCGATGGACATGAGACCGTGGCTCATGTTGATTCCGAACCTAGTCATTCCGCAGACGACGTGTCCGGGGTTCATGACATCATGGGGGTCGACGAAGGTCTTGAGCTGCCTCATGAGTGCGACGGTGTTGGCGTCGTGGATGTTGTCGAGGTTCCATGCAAAGAAGACTCCGAATCCGGTGGTCCTTCCTCCGTACTCTGCTGCCCTGTCACCAAGGTAGAAGTTGAAGGAGAATGCAAGCATTCCGGTCATGAGCTCGTCATCCTTGAAGTAGTAAGGCATGAAGAGAGTGGTCTGTTTGTCGACCATGACTCCGATGACTCCTCCGAGATCCATCTTCATGGTGGTGAATCCCTTGTAGGACTCCTTCACGAAGTCGCCCCAGCACTTGGCAGGAACGATGACCTCTGCGGGAATCTCTCCGACTCCGGCCTTCCTGGCCCTGAACTCGTAGCAGCGCTCGTCCCACTCGTGTGCGGCGATCTCGTCTGCGATCCTCTTTCCGCCGAACTCTGCTGCGATGGCGTCGACCTCTGCGATCTCCATGTCAACATAGTTCTGTGCACCCTGGAAGGTGACACAGAGGAGGTTCTTTACGTCGGGTGCGTGGCATCCGGCCTTCTTCTGGTTGGCGAAGTGGTTCTCGTCGGACCATGCGATGTGAAGGGGAACGACACTTGCGTGTGCGATGATCTTCTGGATTGCGGGGTTGGCGTCCACAAGGTGCTCGAACTCGTATGCGACGGGCTTGATGACACCCATGGGGTGGATCCTGAAGGTGACGACTCCGAACATACCCAGGGTACCCTCGGCTCCCTCGAAGAACTGGTTGAGGTTGAGACCGGAGTTGTAGTTGCCCATGTCATCGTAACCGGTGACGACGACGTCTCCGTTGGGGAGGACGACTTCCATGTTGAGTACGTTGTCCTTTGCGGATCCGTACTTGTAGGAACCGATTCCCATTCCGTTGGTTGCAAGCCATGCTCCGATGGTTCCTGCGGGGAAGGAGGAGGGGTAGGATCCTACGATGTATCCTTTCTTCATACATGCATCAAGGGTTGCCTTCCAGGTTGCTCCGGACTGTACCTTGACGATCATCTTGTCCTCGTCGACGGTGATCTTGTTCATCTTGGAGGAACAGTCTACGACAATACCTCCGCAGGTGGGCTGGGATCCGCCGAGTCCCCAGGTGGAGTTTCCACGGGGAGTGACTGCGATTCCGTGCTTGTATGCGATCTTCATGATGGCGGAGAGCTGAGCGGTGGTGCTGGGCCTGACGACGACATCGGGGATGTTGTCGAATGCGATTCCTGCCATCTTAGGGAGAGGTGCAAGGTCGTGGCAGTAGAGGAGTTTCTCCTCACCGGTGGTGTTGACGTTGTCCTTTCCGACGGAGTCGACGAGCTTTGCGAGGATCTCGTCATTGAATGCGCGGGAGAGTTTCTCCTCATTCTTGAGGATAGGTGCCACATCGGGGTCGACCATGAACTTCATGAGGTTCTTCATGAACTTGGCGGTAGGCTCGTCGTGGATCCTCTCGATGTTGCCCTCGGCGAAGGTCCATCCGCATGCCTTCCTTCCGCCGCAATCTGCGATAATCTTCTTGATTCCGTCGCAGGTGTTGGTGGAAACGAGTGCGGTGTACTTGTCGAGGATTGCGGCGAACTTTGCGTCTGCCTTGTAGATCTTCCTGAGAGGGATGATTGCCTTGTACTTGTTCTCGGCGTTGCCCTGTTTCTTTGCATCGGACCTTACTGCACCGTGGGCCTCCATGATGGCGTCGGTCTCGATGATGTCCTGGTCGACGAAGTTCTCTGCACCCTGGTACTCGAAGAAGATGCAGGTCCTGGTTGCCTCGACCTGTGCAGTGTAGAGGTAGGGCTTGAGGTTGGGGTGGCGAGCGATGTCCTGGAAGATGGGGCATGCGTCCTTGAAGGTTCCGGGAAGCTCGTATGCGACGTATTTGGATACACCTGCAGGGTATGCCTTGATGGTTGCTGCAGTGATGATTCCGAGGGATCCCTCGGCTCCGGAGAAGAGCTGGTTGAGGTTGTAGGCGGACATGTATGCGCCGATGTTGTCGTAACCAGTCTCGATGACGGTTCCGTCCCTGAGGACGATCTCGAGGTTGAGGACGTTGTCCTTGGGTGCGCCGTACTTATAGGTACCGTATCCGGCCTCGTTGGATCCGAGCCACTCTCCGACGGTGACCTTGAGGGTGTGGAAGGGACGGCATCCGACGATGAGTCCTTCCTGTGCGGCGGCGTTCATAACCATACGGTAGGTTGCGCCTGCCTTTGCTTTGATTGCATAGTCCTCGGAGACGACCTCGACCTTCTGCATCTTCTCGGAGAATGCGACGGTGATGGGGGTGTTTCCGCAGGTTGCTGCAACGACTTTTGCGTTCTTTGCAATCTTGGTGACAGCGGCTACTTCTTCGGTGCTGGAGACAGTGACGACGACTCCATTCTCGGCGCATTTGACGTTTGCCTCTCCGATAGCGGATTTGAGTGCGTCGATGACCTCGGCGGTGAGTTCGCAGTTGTTCTTGTTACATGCCATTTTGATTCCTCCGACTGCTCACTGGCAGTAGGGTATGTTGCGTGGGTAGCCTATCTTATTTAATAAAGGTATGGACAGAGAACGCGCGTTAATGGGCCCGAATATAGGGCTTCAGGCCCATGCTGGACACTATTTCGGACACGGTGTCAGCATCTACCCTGAAAAGATGTGTGCGGCATCCGCAGTCGGAGCAGCCGAAGCCGTCCATCTCCGGGATCCCGCCAAGGGCCTCAATGCGATTACCCAGTACGCACTCCGGAATAACTTCGGGATAGGATTCCCAAGCCTCCGCGGATGCACATTCAGTGGTCAGGTAATCGATGTGCCATTTGACCTTTTTATCATGTGCCAGATGTCTTTTCAGACGTTGGTCCAATCCGCCCATCGCACTTCCGACGTAACAATAGGTGCCGGATGAAAAGGTATGGGGACCCTTGGCCCCCACTGTAGTGTTTAGCTCTCTGTCGAGGGTGACGACCAGAACGTAGGTTCCCTTCCGCACGCTCATTGCTTGGCCCTCAGGCTGTCCTCATAGGCTACCTGGGCCCTGCTCTTGATGCGGATGAGCATACTGCTGTCGTTGATCTTCGAGGGGGTGATCTCGCATACATCGGCGAGACGGCGTCCGTAGACGAGCATGTTTCCGATCTCCTCGCTGTACTCGTCGTAGGAGATCTTGATCCTCAGACCGTCGAGGTGCATCACGATGGGTGCGGGCCTGAGACACATGTCGATGGGTTCGTAGTTCTCGAGAAGGGCCTTGATCTCCGAGGGGTGGACGAACGGCGGGTCCTCCTCCAGGGATTTCTTCTTGTCGGCAAGGATCTCCTCGATGCGGTCGGCGACCTCCTCGAGCTTGGCCCTGTCGGCGGGCTCCCTCATACGGGATGCCTTCCTTCCCACACCGGAGACGATGGCGTCGCAGGTCTCCTCGACCCCCTCAGGGGCGGGACCGCACACCAGGACGGTGGGGACGTTGATCTTCCTGAGAAGCATGTCGGCCTTGGTCTCGACACAGGATTTGAAATTACCCAGCATGAAGACGCAGGCATCGTACTCCCCGATGATGGAGGACTCCTCTAGGTTGATCTGGGCAGTGTTCTTTCCCCTTCCCCTTGCAAGACCCATTACCACGGTAACCGCACCGCATCTCCTGAGATACTCGGCGATGTCGCAGATGGGGTGGGGCATGTGGTGACGTCCCAGGGTGGGTCCGACCACGGCGATCTCGGTACCCGCGAGGGGCACCTCCTTGACCTGTCCTCCGATGTCCTTGCAGAGTGCCTCGACGACCGCCCTGTCCTCCGAGGGGATGGACATGGTGACGGTAAGCATCTGGGAACTACGGTTCTTGAGGAGGACCACTCCTCCGACATCCTCGATGAGCTCGAAGAGTTCGTCGGAACGGTAGATTCCTCCGTCGTACATTATGACCTCATACATCGATCTCACCTCCGTTCAGCATGCCGGTGTGGATCTTGTCCATCATCTCGAGCATGTAGGGGGTTGTCTTCTCCTCGGTGGCGGCGACGGTGATGACGTCCTTCTCGGACCTGGTGCGCCTGTTCCTGATTCCTTCGGGAAGAACCCTGTAGAGTGCGGCGAGGACCTCCTGCACGGGCTGGTCCTGGGACTCCACCTCGATGTCATCGACCTCGAAGGAGTTCTTGGCGCCCCTGACGGAGATGTCGAGCCTGTCGATCTGCTGGACGTTGTCCCTTCCGTACCTGTTCCAGAGTGCCTGGAGGATGCCGGGAGCGTACATCTCGTCGGAGATGCTCACATAGATGATGTCCCTCTCGGACCTGGTGGATGCCACCTTTCCGATGGTCTTGGCGGAAGGACGTGCCTTCATCCTGACGGAGACGACGAAGAGCGGATACTTCGGCTCGAGGTAGATGTAGGATTTCTCGAAGGCCGCCAGTTTTCCCACGTCGAAGAGGAGCTCCTCGTAGAGACGCTTGTACGCCTCGTTTCCGTAGGCATCGGGGCCGACGACGACTGTATCGGTTGCCATGATATCCCCTCACAGACATCCGGAACTGAGAAGTGCTCCTCCGACGGCTCCGATGTACTGGGAGTCCGGAGGTACGATCGGAGGTTCTCCGAGAACCTCTCCGATTGCCTTCACAAGTCCGGCGTTGAGCGAGGTACCTCCTACCTGGATGATGGGATGCCTGACGTCGACCTCCTGGAGCTGCTGCTCGTAGACCTGCTCCGCGACGGAGTGGCATGCCGC
>JAKSHV010000045.1 GCA_024399225.1 archaeon
GAGTTTGTCAACAGAATGCTTTATTTCAGGTATGTCAACAATGGCCCTAATTTCATCGGTTTCCATAAATCTGGAACATCAATGGAATCTTTCATTCTCAATAATGGTCTCCTGAAAGATTTCCAAGCCTTTCTTAACGACTGTGGACTCGACATACAACTAGAGGAATTCAAAACCCCTATGGGACCACAGATAATTCAAAAATTCCCTAAGAAAAAACTTCTGTTCGGCCCACTAATGTCCAGCGGAACCGCAGTACTTGAACTGTACTATTTCTGGAGTAAATCGTTTGGAAATGTATCCTTCCTCTATGTGGATGAATTCGATGCATCTTATCATTATGAACTTGCAAAGAAAATCCTTCAGAAAAGTATCAAGGATATTCCTGCTCAAGCAGTATTCACTACTCACAACACATACCTACTCAATACCGATGTTATGCGTCCGGATTGCTACCTACAGATCAATAAGGGTCAGCTAAACTCTTTCGCTGACAGTACCGAAAGAGAGCTTCGTGAGGCCCACAACCTTGAGAAAATGTATCGCAATAAGGAGTTTGAATGACGCTTGGCAATATCCTGTTCATCGTAGAGGGCGGGCGTGCTGAACCTACCTTCTTGAAAGTCTTATGGAATAAATTCCACCCAGGAGTAAACTATCAAATCTATTCGTACAACACCAATCTCTCGGTACTTGCCAAGGAATACTTCGCCAATGGAGATTTTGATGAAGATTTAGATCTTATCAAACTACTCAAGGAAAAAGGCACGGATTCAAAGAACAATTATGTCTTGAATAAAGTCTACCAGGACATTTATCTAGTATTCGATCTGGATCCGCAATCCGAGATTTTTGATTCGAACAGAATATCGAAGCTGATGAATCATTTCAATGATTCAGCAGTAAATGGTAAACTTTACCTCAGCTACCCAATGCTGGAAGCATGGAAAGATATTAAAAAAGAACATGACCCAGACTTCGAAAATAGAGCAGTGGATATGAAAGACATACTATCCTTCAAACATACTGTCAATAGTGATCGTTACTGCTGGGACAGACTAAGGAGTTACTCAAAGATGGACAGATCTGTATTTCAGACAGTTATTATGTACCATCTCAGAAAAGCAAACACTATTCAGACAGGCCGTTCTGAAAACCCAGAATTAAATCACTACCTCAATCTTGATCTTATCAAACTCCACTCTGCCCAAATGGATTATTTGGAGAATGAAAATAAGATTCTCACCCTGTGTACTGCACTATTCTTGGTTATTGAGTATGAACCACGCAAATTCTTTACAGAGATAAAAACCGCTAATACTATATCAGAAACCACTATGCCAGACCAACAACAGTGATAACATGACTATCAGACTCGGTTACATGGGAATCCCCCTCTCCAACAGCGAAGCAATGGCCAAGGAGTTCATCAGGGAGATGAACTGGCAGAACAACGTCGAGCTTGTGGCACTCATGTCATCCAAGAACACCATCGATGCCCTTCTCAAAGGAGAGATCGATTACGGTGTCGTCGCCGTCAGGAACAGCAGCGCCGGGATCGTCAAAGAGACCGAGGCCGCACTCGAAGGACACCTGGAGATCAGGAAGGTCCTGGAAGGTTCCGAACGCATCCATCACTGTCTTTTCACCCTGAATTCCGATTCCAAGGTCAGCAAGATCTGCTCCCACATCCAGGCACTGGGTCAGTGCAAATCCAACCTTGCCGAGATGTATCCCGATGCAGTTCAGGAGGACTGCTCCGATACCGCCTATGCCGCAGAGATGCTGTCCAAGGGAGAACTCCCCGAGGACTGCGCAGTACTGTGCAGGAAGGAGGCAGGAGAGTTCTACGGATTATTCCTCAGGAATGAGAACATCGAGGACCGCGGGGACAACGAGACCTTCTTCCACCTGATCGGACTTCACTCCTGATCAGTTTCCCATCGGTTTCCACACCAGGAGACCCATGCGCATGGTGTTCTTCTGTACAACCATTCCATCGACATCGTGACGGCGTACGGTCTTCTCTATCGTCCTTCTCATTCCAAAATCGAGGTTCCTGTACTTCGAGAACTTGCTGATGAACATCTCCACCACCTGGTCGGTAGGTCTGGAGGATTCGTACTCCTCAGAGAAGAAATCAAGGGTCGCATCCCTGCCGATTGCACGAAGGAAATCATAGGGATACTGGGTGTTCGAACCTCCATAGGAATAGTCCTTTCCCAGGGCGTTCCAGATCTCGGTCTCAAGGCTTCCAACCGCGTTGGAGGAGGAGATGTAAACACACCATTCGTTTGCACAGTCTTCCAATGAAAGAACCGATTCGGGATTGTTCATAGGCGGACATAAGGAACAGAAGGCGACGTCCATCCTGCATTCCGGAGGGATGTCGCAGCAGTCCGCCCACACGGTGGAGACATTGCGTATGGATTCCTCCTCACATTCCCTGCGGAGCCTCGACAGCATGCCCGGGCTCGAATCCAGGCACAGGACCGAACGGCACATCCTGCTGATAGGTTTCGCATAGGTCCCCGGTCCGCATCCGATATCAAGGACGGTGGAATCGGGACGGAGAATACCCCTATAGTAGAGGTTGTCGATGATGGAGGATTTGATCTGGGAATAGTTCCAATCGGAGTATGTCTCGGCGGCACCGTCCCACACGGTCGCCATGTAATCGGATCCCTTACCCTCTCCGAAGGCGGGGTGGCGATGTGCCTCCTTCTGCCATTCGTCACAGACCGCTTTGGCCTGTTCTCCGTATCTGGCACATATCTCATCATCCACCGGGATCACCTGTTCACTCGTCCTTCAGAGGGATGACCGTTGTCAATCCTTTGTGCTCTATGACATCGACATCGATGCCGTACACGCTCTTGATGTTCTCGGGAGTGATGGTCTCCCTTCCGCCGTAACTGTGCACGCGGCCCTGTTTAACGAACAGGAATCTGTCGGAGTAGTAAGCGGCGAGGTTGATGTCGTGCATGGTCATGATGGTGCACAAGCCCCTTCCGCGAACCGCCTTCTCGATCATCCTCAGTGTGATGTGCTGGTTGGAGATGTCGAGGTTGTTGGAAGGTTCGTCAAGGATCAGGAGCTTGGGTTCCTGGACGATGGCCCTTGCGATCTGGACCATCTGGAACTGTCCTCCGCTGATCTCATCGACGTTCTTGAGGTAGATGTCCTCGAGCTCAAGGTCCTCTATCACCCTCCAGGTCTTTTCGAGGTCATCGTCGGCCATTCCCAGGGACATATGGGGCTTGCGGCCGATGAGTATGGAATCGAACACAGTCGTCTTGGACACTGATGCCTTCTGGGGAACATATGCTACTACACGCGCAAGTTCCTTGGGAGACATCTCCAGAATGTCCCTTCCGTCAAGGAATATCTGTCCGGAATCCGGCCTGTGAAGGTTGCAGAGGCACTTCAGCAGGGTGGTCTTTCCCACTCCGTTGGGTCCGAGGATGGACATCATGGAGTTCTGGTCCACGTCGAACGACACGTTCCTGAGAACGGGATCCTCGCCATATGCGAATGAAACATTCCTCACTTCGAGAAGACTCATCTCCTCACCTTCCTTACGAACTCGGCGATCCTCTTCTTTTTCTTCGACCTGCTGTCGAACAGGATCCACAGGAACATGGGGCCCCCGATCATGGAGGTGATGATTCCCACCGGGATCACGAATCCGAATGCGTTCTGGGACACCATCATTGCGGCAAGCAGGACTATCGCACCTATGAGGGCGGATGCTGGGATCAGGATGTTCTTATCATCACCCACCACACGGCGTGCGACATGGGGTGCCAGCAGCCCTATGAATCCGATGATTCCTACGAAGGACACGACCACGGAGGTCATCACGGCCGAAAGCACAAGGACGATCACCCTTGTCCTTCCGACCCTTACTCCGAGGCTCTGTGCGACCTCGTCCCCCTGGTCGATGGCGTTGAGACTCCATCTCTTCAGATAGATGTATATGAGCGGGATAAGGACAGCCCAGAAGATGATGGGCATCTGGGACCAGGAGATCTTCTCCAGGTCTCCGAACTGCCAGAACACGATGGCGCTGAGGGCCATCTCGTTGGCCTGGTACTGCAGGAATGCGATACCTGCGGAGAAGATTGAACTGATGGCCATTCCGGCGAGGACCATGGTGGAAGGGCTGGCCCCGAAATACTTCATGGCCGCCACTATCACCAGGGTGGCAAGCATAGAGAACGCGAATGCGGAGATCGCCACTACATAGGGCTCGTCGATGCGGTAGCTTGCGACGGCACCGCCGTTGACCAGTCCTCCCCCGAGGACCATGATGCCCAATGCGGCTCCGAACGCAGCAGCATTCGACAGTCCGAGTGTGTAGGGGGAACCGAGGGGGTTGCGCAGTACGCACTGCATGATGGCTCCCGCCACACCGAGTCCGCATCCAGCTATGAGGGCGGCGACACTCCTCTTCAGACGGATGTCGTGGATCACATATCCCGCCCACGTGCCGTCGTCATCGAGGAGATTGTTGAAGATCTGCTCGAAGGTCACCTTGGTGCTTCCGAGATACAGCGAATAAAAGAAGAGGGCGATAAGTGCCAGCAGTACGAAAACCAGCATAGCGTACTTTATCCTGTTGGTCCTGAGGTACCTTCCGATATCCTGGTTCCTGCTTCCTATGCCGTTACGAGATATGGGAATCACATCCGTTTAACATCACACGATATTCCGAATATGATATAAGGATTGTTAAAGAAATCAAAATTGGTGTTACTCGAAGTCAGCTCCTGCTGGAGCCGTGGAGCATCACGGAATACCTTCCGGTCTTGCTGTCGGTGATGAGTTCCGCATCCACATGGAACACGGTGTCCATGTTCTCGGGAGTGAGTACCTCTTCCGGAGTACCTATGCACATGACCTTGCGGTCGTGGATCATTGCAATGCGGTCGCAGTATCTTGCGACCATGGGAAGGTCATGGGAGACTATGATCACAGTGAGGTTGCGCTCGCGTGAGAGCCTGTACACAAGGTCCAGGGCCTCGAACTGCGTGTTGACATCGAGATGTAGGGTGGGCTCGTCCATAAGCAGGATACGGGGCGTCTGCGCGATGGCACGGGCTATCATCACCCTCTGCCTCTCACCTCCGCTCATGGTGTTGATATAGCGATGTTCCAGATACCTGGAACCGGTGCTGTCGATGGCGTCTTCGATGATCTCCACATCCTCCCTTGTCTCGGGGGACATGAGTCCCTGGAAGGGCATCCTTCCCATGGCGATGATATCTCTCGCAGTAAAGGAGAACTTGATCTCGTTGGTCTGCGGCACCGCGGCGACGATCCTGGCGATGTCCTTCTTCTGAAGGTCCTTGAGGTCCTCCCCTTCCAGTAGGACCGTTCCCACCTTGGGACTGAGGTTCTTGTTGAGGTTCTTGAGAAGGGTGGTCTTTCCACACCCGTTGGGACCTAGAATTCCTAGGACCTCTCCTTTGTTAACGGTAAGGTCGAGACTGTCGAGCACCTTGTGCGTACCGTACTCGTAATCGAGTCCTTTGATCTCGTAGGGATTCAGTTCCATCCTATCTCCTTCTTTCTCCTCATGAGCAGGAATATGAACAGCGGGGCTCCGATGAGGGCGGAGATCACACCGATGGGCAGTACGCCGTAGTCCTCTGCAACCACATGGGCTACGAGGTCGCAGAACAGGATGAAGACGGGACCGAGGATCATGCACAGGGGCATGAGTATGCGATTATCGGGACCTGCGGTCAGTCTCAGGATGTGGGGGATGACCAATCCCACGAACCCGATGACACCCACGAATGATACCGCCGCGGCGACAATCAGTGTTGTTAGTATGAGAACAAGCAACCTGGTGTTCCTGACATCGACACCGAGGTCCATGGCATGGATGTCGCCGAGCATCATAGCATTGAGCTTCTTGGCCTGCGTGATGAGACCCAGACAGCACACGACGATAATGGGTGCCATGATGGATATCTCCTTCCAGCCGTTGTCACCGATCACGTTTCCGAGGTTTCCCATGCTCCAGAAGACGATCCCCTCCAGCTTGTCACCGGCGATGAAGGTCATGAACGAGACCAGTGCCGAAAGCAATGCGGACACAGCCACTCCCGACAGGATCAGGGATTCGGTCTTCACCGAACCTCCGGTGCGGGCCATGGAGTAGACGAGGAACATGGTGGCGAAGCAGGTCGCGAACGCGAACATGGGGGTCGCAACGACCAGGGGGATGAACGGGATGGACACAAGGAGGCTGAACGCGGCTCCCACGGATGCTCCCGATGAAAGACCCAGGATATAGGGGGAGGCCAACGGATTCCTGAAGACCGCCTGCATCGCACAGCCCGCCACCGCCAATCCCATTCCGATGAAGATACCTATGGTGACACGGGGTGCGTTGATGTCCTTGATGATGATGTTCGAACCCCACGTACCGTTTCCGAGGAGTGTATCCCAGACCTGGGAGAACTCATACCAGTCCCCTCCGGACTTGTACGCGAGTTCGATGAAAGCAAACAGAATAACCAATACGATAGAAACTGCCAGAATGGCCATCATGGATGGTATGCGTCTGCTCAATGATTCACCTGAAGGGGGTTTGTTAAGGGGTTTGGAAAGGGTTTACCGATTTAGTCTTAGTGCTTCTTGGAAGAAACCACGAGTGCGCCGATACCGATGACGGCGAGGACTCCTACGATGGCGAGCATTGCGTAGGTGGTCTTGGGCTCGACGGTGGGATCCTTCTCGAGCTCGACGATGGCGAAGTCGGAGAAGTGGGTGGTCTCGAATGCGACCTTTCCGTCGGTGAAGGTGGTGTTGAGCTTCTCGACACCGGTTGCTCCGATGAAGTAGACCGCGACGACGGAGTCGGACTCGGTCTTCTCGTAGGGAACGGTCACGGTGACGGTTCCGAGGTCGGAGGTGGTTGCGGCGTTGGTGACGTCGATGCTGATCTTGGTCACCTTGTCGGTCATGACCTTCTTTCCGATCTTGTCTGCGATGGTGTCGTCGGTGACGGAGGAGGCGGTTGCCGCAATGGAGACTGCGGAGGAATCCATCTTGTCAAGAGCTGCTGCAGGGAGCCTGATGGTGACATCGGTGAGGACTACTGCGACAGCATCCTTGTCTCCGATGACATCGTCGGTGATGATGACCTTGTCGGTTCCGTTGACGACGATGGTGGACTCTCCGGGGACCTCGGTTCCCTGTGCGAAGATCTCGGGGTACATGGCGGTGGCCATGGCCTTGACTCCTTCAACACTCTCGAGGGAGTAGTTGTTCCAGAGGGGGTTGAGTGCAACGACTTTCACATTGCTTCCCTTGATGAGCTCGTTGAAGTTGGCGAGGACGGCCTCGTTGGATGCAATGGTGTTGTCGATGAAGATGACAACGTTGGGGTGCTTCTCGACGAGGTCGGTGATGTTGGCTGCATAGGTGGATCCGTTTCCTCCGCCGACAGTGATGGAGTTTCCACCTGCGGCGATGATCATGGAGTTGGCAAGGGATCCGGTGTTACCTACCTTGAAGGTGCTGGAGGAGTAGGTGACGTAGAATGCCTCGGTCTTCTGGGCGGTTCCGAGCTGTCCGTCGATGACGGTGGAAAGCTCCCTCATCTTGACTGCTCCGTCGCTCTTCTTTCCGGTTGCGGTCATGGAGAT
>JAKSHV010000046.1 GCA_024399225.1 archaeon
GCCTACTCAGCTAGTCCGCCGACGGTGCAGTCAATCTTCACGCCGTCGGCATCGAGCTCTGCATTGATAGTGGAACAGTAACGGCGGATCCTGGAGAGTCCCAAGGATTCATCCATGTTCGCTACAAAGAGGGTCTGACCTCCGAGCTTCTTCCTTGCCTCGTCTACAGCGACGAACATATCGGCAAAACGGTAGGCTAGTTCTTTCTTGGCGAGCATGATCACCGCAACTTTCTTTCCCTCCTTGAGGGCGTTGGTGATTACCTTGCAGACATGCATCTTGGTGGGGCTGACTGCAGGGCAGAGATAGGTTTTGGCTGCCATGCCCCTTTTCTTCTCCAGGTCGGTGGCTGCCTTGAGGAGCACGACCTGACGGTCGCATTCTTCCTGGGAGACGAGGCCTGCTTTGACCCCCGCCTTGATGGCACGGATGGCACCTTGTGTATTGTCGGCCATGCATCCGCTGCAGTCGACTGCGAAACAGTTGCAGTCGGGACCGAGTTCAGCCCTCTTGATGGCAGCTGCGATGTCATCTCCGATAATGGTACTGGCACATGTTCCGACCACGGCCATGGTGCGGGGGTGGAAGTTCTTGTATGCCTCCTTGAGGGTACGTACGAGGGAGTCTCCTCCTCCGAAGATGAGGTCGTTGTCCTTCAATGCAGATGTGACAATCCTGACACCGGCATTCTCAAGCGGCCTGGAGGCCATGAAGCAGCATCCTGCAGGACCGTGGGTGACGATGACATCGACGTCCATGTCCCTGAGAGTGTACATTGCCGCAACGATGGGGTTGGGGCGGGGATGGATGATGGGGCTCACTGGTAACCCTCTTTGATCATCCTGATGACGGTGGTCTTGCCTGCAGGGACCTCGGGTTCCTTTCCGGTTCCGTCGGTGATCATGAGGGGGACACCGTACTTTTCTGCAACAGCTCCGATGAGGTCTTTGTCCATCTTGTCACAGACTTTCTTGCTCACGGGATCGATTATGAGGATCGAGTTCTCGAGTGCGTTCATGCGCTGGAGGCATGAGAGAGTGCGCTCGACGGACATGTGGGAGATTCCGGGGTTGCGTTCGCGGAGATAACTGACTCCGTTCTCATAACTGATCTCTCCCCTTCCGGGAACACCGTTGAATGTAACGAGTGCGGAGAGGACGGTCTCTGCCGGGATCTTCATCTCTGCACAGAACTCGAGTGCCATGGACATAGCATCAAGGTACTGTAGTGCCAGATAGGTTCCGGGAAGTTCGATCTCATGCCTTCCCTCATAGTCTACGGATACCTTGAGGGGCTTTCCGAACTCGATGTCTCCGATAACCTGTACACGGTTTCCATAGGTCCTCAGGGGCTTTCCGTACTTTGCCCAGAGTTCCTTCTCGTTCTCGGGAACGATGGTGACACCGTTGGAGGTGATGATGTCCTTCTTTCCGTACTCGGCGGTACGGGTGTTCTTTGCGATTCCATAGTCCTCGAGGAGGTTGGTGATTCCGGCGATGTCCGCCTTTGCGGAACCTCCGAGAGAGAGCTCGCAGATCAGGATGTCGTACTCGGTCTTGGGGAGCACGAGAAGTGTGGGAGGTGCGATGCTCTGGAAGTCGGTGATGATGTGTTTACCCTTGTAATAGGGTCCGAGTCCCCTGGAGGTGTGGAGGAAGACGTTCTTTCCGGTTGCGGAAAGGATGTGTGCCAGAACGTAGCAGGTGCTGGTCTTTCCCTTGACTCCGGTGATCTCGATCCTGAAACGCTTGTCATCGATGAGCTCGCTGACAGCTTCGGAGAAGTTCAATTTCCTGTCGTAGGTGCAGTTGCCGAGGAACATGTCGGGACAGTGGCAGGGCATGGCGACGATGTCGAAGTGCTCTGCGGGGACCTCGTCAACAACCTTTGCGCCCCTGTGCTTCATACTGGTGATCATGTCCTTGGGGGTGACCTTGTAGACATCCACAACAGTTACTTCGTGCTTGTTCTTGAGATACCTCTCGGCGAGGATCTTTCCTCCGTGTACGGAATCGAGGATAAGGACCTTCATATCATTCACACCTTGATCGTGATTAGTTGCCGCAGTCACAGCTGCAGCCGTCATCGTCTCCGAGCCTCATTCCGCCGGAGACGTTCTCTGATTTATCGTAAAGAATCTGTGCCAGTCTGCGGTACTCGTCGGCCTGCTCCGAATCGGGGGCACCGGACACAACGGTCATGCGCTGGTCTTCGCAGGACTGGACGACGGGACTCCTGGGAACACGGTAGACGACCTCGGTTCCCATCTCCTCTGCGGCCCTGCGGACCACATCGTCTTCGTCCTTGACATTCCTGGAGTTCTGAATCAGGCCGTCGAAACGTGCATACCCGTCACGCCTGAATCCGTTGACTGCCTCCGAGATGTTGTTTGCCGCGTAGAGTGACATCATCTCACCGGAGGTCACGACGAACACATCGCGTGCATATCCGTTGCGGATGGGCATTGCGAATCCTCCGCAGACGACGTCTCCGAGGACGTCATAGATAATGACGTCGGGATTGTACTCGGACATCGCATCGAGCCTCTCAAGCTGTTCGAAGGCAGCGATGATGCCGCGTCCCGCACAGCCCATTCCAGGTTTAGGACCTCCGCACTCGACACATAGGACGCCGTGCCTTCCCTCATGGACGATATCCTTGAGTTCGGGTTCGTCACCTGCCCTCATGACGTCGAGGACAGTGACGGGTTTATCGTTTCCAGTGAGGAGACGGGTAGAATCTGCCTTGGGATCACAACCGATCTGCATAACTCTGAGACCTTTCTCGGCTAAAGCATCGGAAATGTTGGATGAAGTAGTTGATTTTCCTATTCCGCCTTTACCGTAAATTGCAATCCTGCGCATCGACAGTGTATCTTCGAATTGATAATAATAGTTACCCTATTTCGTAACACGCTGTAACCAGCGCAAAGGGTCGGACATAGATTAGAAATAAACGGTCCGGGTCAATGACCCAGACCTTTGAAATTCACTTGCGGCAGACTAGTACGGGACACTCGGAGAGCCTTACGACCTTTTCCGCCACACTTCCCATGACGAGCCTGCTTAATCCAGTACGTCCCAGAGTTCCGCAGATGACGAGATCGTGCTTGGATGACTCCTCGACGATCTTCTCCGCAGGACTTCCCGCAACGACCTTGGTCTCGTATTCGATTCCTGCCTCGGCCACCTTCTCGTTGAAATACTCAAGACAAAGGGCACAGATCTTGTTCATGTAATCAAGTTCATCGGTCACGTCTCTGACGGCGGCGAGGTTTCCATATCCACCGGGATCGAAAACAGAGAGTGCGGTGAGTTTTGCACCCTGTTCCTTTGCAAGCTGTATCGCGGTGTTCACCGCAATACTGTTGCTGTCGCTTCCGTCTACTGCAACGAGAATGGATTTGAACATAACTTGAAATCGTGTTGTCTCCTTAAAAGCGTTACACGAACATGTTCTGCCGGATATTAACGGATATACGCCCCTAAAAAGCACACCCCTCTTATTTTATAATATAATTATATTGGAGCCATCGCGGACAAAGTCCGGTGATCACATGTTACTAAACGCAGAACTTTACGTCAGAGACCTTCCCGGTCAGCTGGTCGGTTCCCTCGAACCCATTTCCATGGTCGACGGCAACATCATTGGTGTCGTCCACGACCGCGAGAGAAATATCAACCAGAGGATCATGGTAAGCGTAACCTTCGAAGTTGCTAACTCCAAGAAACTGGAGGAGCTCAAAGCCATCTGGAAATCCAGGGACATCATCATCTCCAAAATGGGATCCGTCTACCAGACCTGCACCAGGGAGTTCATGATGGTCGGCAAATTCAACGCAACCTACATCGAGAACCTCATCGAGGAGGCATCCACCATTGTCAACCTCGAATCCACCGATGTCGGATACTCATCAAAGAACCAGTCCAGCGACAAGCGCACCGCAATGATCACCGCAGAAGTCCGCTGCAAGGAAGACCTTGACAAACTGGATGAATTCTTCGCAGACGCATGCCACAGAGACAACATGCTCTACATCAGGGGGCTCTGAAATGGTCAAACTGTTCATTTCCGGATTCGGAACCGTCGGACAGGGACTCGCAGAGGTCCTCAAGATCCGCCGCGATTTCTTCCAGGAGAGATACGGGGAGCAGCCCGTCGTCGTTGGTGTCATCGACTCCAAGACCTATGCTGTAAACCCCGACGGACTCGATACCGACGCCATCATCGCAAGGAAGATGGGAACCCGCACCGTCGGAGACGGAAAATACACCGACTCCGTGGAGGTCATGGACTCCGTCGACTACGATATCCTCATCGAGGTTTCCCCCACCGACATCAAGACCGGCGGAACCGGACTCAAGAACATCACTCACGCACTTGAATGCGGAAAAGATGTCATCACCGTCAACAAAGGCCCTCTGGCACTCAAATTCCAGGACCTCACCGAACTCGCAAAGAAGAACGGATGCAAGCTCCGCTTCGAGGGATCCGTCGGAGGTGCGATGCCCATCATCAACCTCTGCCACGAGAACCTCATCGGAGAGCACATCAGGTCCATCCGTGGAATCTTCAACGGAACCTGCAACTACATCCTCAGCAAGATGGACAAGGGACAGACCTTCGAGCAGGCACTCAAGGAGGCCCAGCAGCTCGGATATGCCGAGACCGACCCCACCAACGATGTGGAAGGTTACGACGCGGCCACCAAGGTCGTCATCCTCGCCAACTCCGTGTTCCACAGGAACGTCACCTTCAGCGACGTCAAGATCACCGGAATCACAGGTATCACCCCCGATGCAATCGCACAAGCCGCAGCCCACGACATGGTCATCAGGCTCATCGGAGAGATCTCCGACAACCGTCTCGAGGTCGCACCCCGTCTGATCCCCGTAGGACACCCCCTGAGCATCACCGGAACACTCAACATCGCACAGATCGACGCGGACCTCGCAGGTCCCATCACAATCAACGGCCGCGGAGCGGGAAGAATCGAGACCGCCTCGGCCATCCTCAGCGACCTAGTGGCCATCATGGACGCAAGGTACTGAAACCGTTTACAAAGCAAAGGAAGTTTGGAAATGACCTCTAAAATCATCGTCACACTCGTCGGAAAAGACCACGCAGGAATCATCGCAGCAGTCTGCAACTACTTTGCAGAGAACGATGTCAACATCCTCGACCTCAGCATGACCACCATCCAGGATTACATCAACATGATCCTCATCGTTGATGTCGAGAAGTACAAGAAGACCTTCCCCGGCCTTGTCAACGACCTCGACCAGATCGGTGAGAAGGTCAAATGTAAGGTCACCGCTCAGAAAGAAGAAGTCTTCAACATGATGCACAGGATCTGATTCCGATGATCGATGCAAATGAGATCATCGAGACCAACCAGATGGTTGCCTCGGAAAATCTCGATGTCAGGACAATCACCATGGGAATCTCCCTCCTTGATTGCATGACCCCTGACCTCGACCAGCTCTGTGAGAACATCTACAACAAGATCACCGAGAGCGCAAAGGACCTTGTGGCCGTCGGTGACGAGATTGCACTTGAAATCGGAATCCCCGTTATCAACAAGAGGATATCCGTAACCCCGATTGCAATCGTCGGTTCCAGTGCCTGTAAGAAACCCGAAGACTTCGTGAAGATCGCCGAGACCCTCGAGAAGGCCGCACAGAAGGTCGGAGTCAACTTCCTCGGAGGTTACTCCGCACTCGTCCAGAAAGGAATGAGCACCGCCGACAGACTTCTCATCGAGTCCATCCCCGAGGCCCTTGCCAAGACCGAGCACATCTGCAGTTCCATCGCACTCGGATCCACCAAGACCGGTATCGACATGGATGCAGTCAAGCTCATGGGAGAGATTGTCGTCAAGACCGCAAAGGCCACCGAGGACAGGGATTCCATCGGATGCGCAAAGCTCGTAGTGTTCTGCAACCCCACCGATGACAACCCCTTCATGGCCGGAGCATTCCACGGTGTCACCGAGGGTGACAGGGTCATCAACGTCGGAGTCAGCGGACCCGGTGTCGTAAGGCACGCACTGTCCCAGATCCGCGGAGAGAACTTCGAGGTCCTTTGCGAGACCATCAAGAAGACCGCATTCAAGATCACCCGTGTAGGACAGCTTGTCGCAAAGGAAGCATCCAAGAGGCTCAACGTCCCCTTCGGAATCGTCGACCTTTCCCTTGCACCCACCCCTGCAGTCGGAGACTCCATCGCAGACATCATCTGTGAGATGGGTATGGAATACTGCGGAGCACCTGGAACCACCGCCGCTCTCGCAATCCTCAACGACCAGGTCAAGAAGGGAGGAATCATGGCATCATCCTACGTCGGAGGACTTTCCGGAGCATTCATCCCCGTAACCGAGGACAGCTCCATGGCAAAGGCCGCCGAAATCGGTGCACTCACCCTCGAGAAGCTCGAGGCAATGACCTGCGTATGTTCCGTCGGACTCGACATGATCGCAATCCCCGGAGACACCTCCGCATCCACCATCTCCGGAATCATCGCCGATGAGATGGCAATCGGAATGATCAACCAGAAGACCACCGCAGTCAGGGTCATCCCCGTCATCGGAAAGAAGGCCGGCGACGAGATCGAACTCGGAGGACTTCTCGGAAACGCAAAGATCATGCCCGTCAACCCCTACGACTGCTCTGCATTCGTAAACCGCGGCGGAAGGATCCCTGCACCTGTACACAGTTTCAAGAACTGATCACAAAGCGGGTGCCACACAAGGCATCCGCACCTTTTCCAACTTATTCTTTTGTACCCCTATAGCACTGTGCCAGATAGTCAACGGATGTCAATGTTGCAACCATGCAAACGATGATTACTGTCACAACATCACTGAGCACCGACAAAAGAAATGGTGTTGAGAAGACCGCCAGTCCTGCCAATCTATTGAGACTGCTGTGGATGAAGGCAGCACTATGTCTCTTGTGGGTTCCGATAAGGAATGCGGTGATACGTACGTATGCAATAGCAACAATCCAAAGGACCACCCACCATTCCCAGTATATCCGATTTATCAGACTCAGGACCAACACAATGACGAGGATGATGTTCACATACACTATCCAGGATCCTTCCATGTTCCGTGCAGACATCGAATCTGCGTGCCAGAAAACCGTCCATAACATCCGTTGCACAGCACACGGCATAAACCAATAGGAACATGAACGACAACGGTTCCACAAACAGAAGTGCCGGTGCCAATATGCCACGTAGGAGGGAAAGTGCATCCGGGATCAGGAAGGTCTTTGATGAACCGGTCAAGTGAATCCCCTACCTGTGCATCAGATTAGATTGATGTTCAGAACTTTGGAAGAAATAGAAAAACCCCTGCCTTTGTGCAGGCGGTAATATT
>JAKSHV010000047.1 GCA_024399225.1 archaeon
TGCCCTACCTGATCTATCCCTTCGCACTTCTGGTGTGCATGATCATCGCCATCGCGATACACCCGAGGTATGACAGCGTAAGGTCAAACTAATTATTTTCAAGCGGAGGGGGACATCTCCCTCTCCGTCCTTTTGCTTGTTAAGAATGTGAGAACGCACATGCTGGTCATCCCCACGAAGTGTCCGCAGATAAGTGCCAGACCTATCTCATCCAGAGTGTGGGAAGATGCGATCCAGAAGAACGTGATGAGGACGATGTTCCTCCATACGGCCATGGCTACGGAGTAGTTCGGATGCTTCACTGCCTGTAGGTATCCGGAACAGATGGGGTTGAACGAGAAGAGAGGCATGTACAGACACATGAAGGAAAGCAGGTGCACCATCTCAGGGCGGAACGCCGACATGTCGTCGGAGTAGGTGAAAATGTACAACAGCTGTTCCGGGAACAGCTCGAGGACCAGCAGCAATGCGGTGACGAGACCTATTCCGAGAAGCAGGGCATACATGAATGAGCGGTTCAGACGCTTCAGATCCCTCTGGCCGTATGCGGATGAGGCCACAGGGACCAAAGCGGATCCCACGGCCATGGCTGGCACCGTCATGAGGATAATCAGGCCGTCCACGGTGGAGAACACGGTAAGTCCGTCGGTTCCGGCACAGACGATGACGAGGTAGTTCAGAACGGCATCCATTCCGTACAGGACCAGATATTCCATCATTTGGGGGATTCCCGCAGCCATGACTGCGGAGGACTGTTCCCTGTTCCACCTAAGGTCAGAACGTTCGAATTCTAGGTATGTGCGTCTTCCAGAAAGGAAAACGATTCCCAGAATGAGGGATATCGTCGTGGCGGTGACGGTTGCAAGGGAAGCTCCCATGATGCCCATTCCGAGTGTGTAGATAAAGATCGGATCGAGGACTATATTAGATGTGGCGAGAGTCACCATCATGGCGGTGGAAAGACTGGATGCACCCTGTCCGTTCAGGATACCTCCGACAGCTCCGTTTAGGATTATCAGTACCACTGCGATGGAGTACACGGACATGTATGAGGTGGACTCGGAGATGACATCTCCCGCACCTATTGCAGACAGGAGAAAAGGCTGTGAAAGGAACAGTATCGGAGTAAGTGCCAGACCTAGGATTCCTGCAAGGATTGCGGTCTGAACACAACTGCCTGAAGCATCCCTGTCGGAGCCTGCTCCTATGTATCTCGATATCACAGCAGAGGCACCTACTCCGAGTCCTGCACCGAGCCCCACCAGGACGTTGTAGATAGGTCTTACAACTGCAACGGCCGCAAGGGTGTCCGAACCCATTCCGGAACACCATGCACGGTCCACGATGGTGTTTATCTCCGCCACGAAGAGTGCGACCATGATCGGTACCGACATAGCGAGGATGGCCTTCTTCGGATCACCGAGAAGGATATCGACACTCTTGTTGGCGGACATGTGATTTGGAAAAAGTAATGGGGGCCGAGCCCCCGAATGAGTTTCAGGCGAGGACGTCGGTCATGGAGTAGATCTTACCCTTGTTCTGGGAGCAGACCCACTTTGCTGCGAGGACGGCACCTGCGATGAAGACTTCCCTGGAGTGTGCCTGGTGCTTGATCTCGATCCTCTCGCAGTTTCCGATGAACATGGCGGTGTGGTCACCGACGATGTCTCCTCCGCGGACTGCGTGGATTCCGATCTCCTTTCCGCGGGGGCAGAGTCCCTCACGTCCGTAGACGAACTCCTTTCCACCGAGTGCCTCGCTGATCGCTTCGGCGGTGGAGAGTGCGGTTCCGCTGGGTGCATCCTTCTTCTGGTTGTGGTGGGCCTCGATGATCTCGACATCGTAGTCGAGTCCGAGGTTCTTGGCCGCCTCCCTGCAGAGTTTAATGAAGATTCCGACTCCGATGGAGTAGTTGGTGGACTGGACTGCTGCGACGTTGTTGTCTGCGACGGCCTTGGAGATGTCTGCCATGATCTCGGGGGTGAGACCGGTGGTTCCGATGATGAGGTTGACTCCGGCTGCTGCGGCGACGGGTGCGTTGACCGCGGTTGCCTTTGCGATGGTGAAGTCGAGGAGGACGTCGACCTTTGCCTCTTTGAGGACGGTGGCGAGATCCTTTGCGTCGGATACGGGTACTCCGATCTTTCCGATTCCTGCGACCTCTCCGATGTCCTCTCCGACCCTGACGAGGTCGAATGCGGCTGCCACGGTGATGCCTTCGGTGGACATGATCTTACGGACGATTCCGGTACCCATCCTTCCGCATGCTCCTACAAGTGCTGCTCTGATGTCTGCCATAATATCTGCCTGTCCATTATTGAAACCGTATATAAGCGTGGTCACGCGCGACTATATTGTAGTGATTGTGGGCACTGAGTAAACCGCGGAGGTAAAACAGATGATGCCAATCGTTTTACTAACCGTTGAAAATGTCAAAAACGCTTGGGTGACTTTTATAAACAATGAAGTCAGTCTACAATTTGTCTACTGCAGAAGTCTCCTGAATTGACCGAAATGACGGTCCGGGAGTGCAGAACGACTAAAAAAGCCGGAGAGAATTAAATGGCAACAACAAACGCAAACTCCTATCAGCTTACCGAGGCAGTGCTCAGCGTTTTTGCTGAGAAGCCCATTGCCGAGATCACCCTTTCAGACATCGCCGCAGAATCAGGAATTTCCACTCTGGCACTTCGTCTGAAGTACGGTTCCGTGGAGAAGATCATCGAGAACGTGGCCATCGACTGTTTCGAGACCGTCTTCTCTGTCCTCCATGAGTCGGTACGTGCTGGAAAGAGGACCGAGGAATGTTGGCTGGACTTCCGCGATGTCGTTGTGGACAACCCTGAGATGGTGCTGTTCTACGAGGCATTCCGCACCACCTACAACAGGGGATTCGAGCAGCTCGAGGAGTGCGAAGAATGTGCCAGGCACCTATTCCCCGCAGCAAGCGATCTTTCCTTCCTGTGGTATCACTTCATTTTCGATGCGAAGAAGTCCGCACTGAAGGTTCTCAGTAAGATGAGGGAGCACGGTATCTCCAAGGAAGAGGCATCTATCTCCGTTGCAGTGCCCAATCTCAACCTGACCTCAATGAGGCCCAGCATCGTGGGATTCGACAAGCTCTGCGCTGCTTTCTGATCCCGGTCTCCGGCATACCGATCCCGGCCGGAAATCTCCCGTATGGCACATAGCCACAATGCTGTACCGGAGGTTTTCGGCTTACCTAAATAGGTAATTCCAATTAAGTTACAACTTGTCAAAATACGACAAAAAGCGTACAACAGTACCGATAAGTACCAATTTTTAGGAAAACTATCGATTTTTTACCAGTTGGATATATTGATTAACTGTGCTTTTCGCTATATTAATAAATATAATAAGTCAAGTCAAGCCTTTTCGTGGCTAGCAAAGCAAAACTGAACAAGTTCAGCGGACGTTATGACTCGTTCCTGTCCGACGCTTCCAATGAAGAGATCGTTTCGATATCCAAAGAGCTCACCGATGAGATGGCCTCACAGGTCAGACTCGTGAACAATTCTGGAATCGCACTCATTGGCATCTCCCTTTTCCTGATGTCTATGTCGATCCTTCTTTTCTCCACTTCGACAAGCACTTTCTCCGGCACTTCCAGGTCCATCATCCTCGTTCTGAGGGTCCTCGCCCTTGCCCTTATGTGCGTGTCCGCGGCGATGGGAGCAATGGCCGTAGTCAAGTCTGTCAACGCATCCTCCGTGTCCACCATGTTCTGGCGCAACGTGCGCGAGACCGCGGATGACGAGAAGGTGTACGAGCAGATGATGGCGATAAGGTCCCTGAATTTCCTGATCAGCGCATCTAAAAACAACCTGAAATCCTCCGTCATGTACCTCATCGTCGGCGGTATCTGCGTGGGACTCGCCTATCTCTACGAGCTCCTCCTCGCTGCAGGTTACATCTGAACGGTGGTAAAATGACTACAATAGCAAGAAAGACTGCAGTGCTCGCATTCCTTGCGGTCCTGGTGGCGGCATCCGCCGTCATCGTGGCCGGAGAGGAGTCCGATGCGGCGGTCAAGACCAACCTGACCCGTGTGTCGGCGGAGTTCTATACCGACCTGGACACGGAGTACGGGGGACTCGTCTATCTCAACGACCTGCTCCCCACGGAGCTTAACCCCTCCGAGTGGGCACAGGACGACAACGGTCTTTGGTACAACGTCAACGAGCGCAGTTCCGAATACGGAACCGTCCTCACCTACGGTACCATCTCCAACGTCGACGCGGCCCTCGTTCGTTCCGATATCCTCGCCCACTATCCCGAATTCTCCTCCGACTTCAGGATCCTCCAGGTGAAGTACACGGTCCAGAAGGACTGCAAGTTCACCGTCACCGTGGCGAAGGACGGAATGGACACCGTCACCTTCCCCTACGTCGAGGATTACAAATACGCAGGATACACCTTCACGAACAACTACCAGTCCGCGGTCCTTCTGACCATCGACCCCACCGTCGGAGACATCAAGCCTTCCGATGCACGCGGAACCTACCAGATCTCCGTCGATTCCAACGGAACCTCCTGCTACTCCCAGAGTCAGGAGCTTGTAGGCACCCCCCTGCTACTTTCCGGAAAGGTCGTCGACAAGGACGACAGGGCAATCCCCGGTGCGGTCGTCTACTACCAGGACGGTTACAGCTCCTCCCCCTCGGTCTCCACCGATGAGGCAGGAAACTACCAGATCAAGGTGGCCTACGGTTCCACCGTGTTCGTGACCTCCATCGCGGCCGAGAACTATACCTTCGACCCCGAGATCAACCACATGACCGGAGAGGGATTCGCATATGGTACCGTCACCACCGATGTGGCGCCCGGACCGACCTTTATCGCCAACGAGCACACCATGACCGTCTACGTGAAGGACATGAGCGGACGTGCCGTGGTCGGACAGGAGATCCTCCTCAAGTGGTTCCTGCAGAACGGTTCCGGCCCCTACATCATCGACGAGGTCCCCGTCGTGGGAACCTTCATCACCGACCTTGAAGGAAAGTGCAAGGTCTCCTTCGCCGATGCCCCCGGTATCGCAAGCGTAACCTACCTCTACGCTGTGCTCACCAACGCAAGGCCCGGATTCTACACCTGGGATTTCGACGAAGGAATCATCGGAACCGGTTCCGAGACCCCCGATCCCCTCAAGCCCGTCCTCGAGAAGGCAGGAAACGCATACCTCGACATCGTCGGATACACCGACGGTCTCCTGAAGGTCAGGCAGTACTCCGCAGAGATCACCGTCACCGGTGCCGGAGCATCCGCCGCCCTGTCCGACATCGTCCCCGACGTGGGATGGTTCGCCGAGGTCGCTTCCACCGACAACTACAACGTTGTGAACATCCCCTCTTCCGCTTGGGAGGTTGATTCCGATGCGAACCTGTGGGCAGATGCCTCCGATGCTAGCGGAGTGTCCGTCGTCCACTTCTGCAAGCCTCTCGCACCCCCCACCGGAACCAGGTACTACCTCCTCGGAGCCGGTGTCGCACCCGTCGACACCAGCATCGCCTCGAAGTTCACCTTCTATGTCGGTCCCGTCACCGGGCCCGGAATGGCAGATCTCGAGAGCAGGATCGCACCTTACAAGGGAATGACCGCGATCCCCTACAGCCTCTCCGGAACCTTCGGAATCGAGGCAGATCAGGAAGCATATGTTTTCACCTACTCCCTTTCCGGAGTAATCCCCGATTACATCGACGTCCTCTGCGAGTACGACATCGGAAAGATGACCTTCATCCAGCCGAAGATCGGTGCCGCCCTTTCCTTCGATATCACCGTTCAGAAGGGAATGTACCTGAAGTTCAACATCAACTCCGCAGGATACGTCATCGAGAAGTCCGAGTTCACAACCCCGGTCATTCTGAACGACCTCTCAGTCATCTCCGACTGCAAGTCCGCTGCCGCCACCGTCGACAGGGGAACCCCCCTCGTCATGACCGAGAAGGTCACCGTCACCGGACTGTCCGACGGTGAGCTCGTCACCATCTCCTTCACCAACAGCGGTATCGCCGTGACCGTCACCGTGGCCGCCGGATCCGGCCCCTTCGATTTCCACCCCATGGGATGGGCCGACTCCATGGTGTCCGACATGTCTGCCACCCTGCCCTACGGAAACTTCATCGAGGAGACCTCAGCAGGCGTGTACGTCACCGCACCCATGAAGGACATCGCGTTCGTCACCTACAACTCCGACGTACTCCCCGCCGATGTGTCTGTCATCAGCCCCAACATCCTGGTGGTCGCATACTACGACGGCAAGGAGGTAGGTTCCAAGAAGAGCAACATCGACGGAATCGGAATCATCACCGTTCCCGACCTTCCCGGAATCGTCTACAGGTACGAGAGCTACACCCTCGCACCCGTCGTCGTCTCCGACGGACCCTTCGAGGGATACACCTCGTTCAACATGAAGGGAATCATCGATGTCGACAGGGATGTCTACATCACCCTGAACATCAAGTACGTCGCCACATCCGTCGGAACCGACGGAATCCCCGTCTACAGCGACCTCAAGCCCGCAGAGGCCGTCTCGCTGAAGGTAGGGGACTCGGTCGACTTCATCGCTGTGGAGGAGAAGCACTTCTTCTTCGGCGGATGGACCCTTGGCGGAGAGAAGATCTCCAACATGACCAACCCCAACCTCTGCACCATACCCGTAACCACCTCCCTCGACGGAATGACACTCGTGGCCAACTACAGTGCCTACGACGAGCCCGTCAAGGAGAATCCCCTCGACATGACCGCCGTATCGCTGGGAATGATCGGAATCATCCTTTCGATCCTGGCATTCGCATACGTGATCACCCAGGTCAGGAGATAAACCGTTTAACAAGCAATACTAAAGGAAGTGAAACAAAATGAAGATTCTAGGATCTGGAAAAGTAGACGACTTCAAGAAAGTCGCATTCTCCGACCGTGTTCTCAGCAACATGGACGTCAAGCCCGGAGACAGCGTCATATTCTACAAGAAAGCAGGAGAGAGCGGAGTTTCTATGTTCCGTGCAGAGGGTTCCAATCTCACCTCCGAGTGCGACGCACCCGCAAGGCTCCACCTTCGCGAGGCTCCCGCAAAGATGAGGATGTTCCTCATCGGCGGAATCGCACTGACCGTGGTGGCACTCGCAATGATCGGACTCTCCGCCAAGGACATGCCCATCTACTTCATGATCGGCGCGGCACTCTGCGGTGTTCTTGCAATCGCAGCAATGGCGATGGCCGTCGTCATCACCAAGAAGATCGACAACCCCGCAGACGGACAGGCACTCGTCACCGTCGGAGGACT
>JAKSHV010000048.1 GCA_024399225.1 archaeon
TCCTCCCTGGTCTCCATAAGGACGAATGCGTCACGGGGAACACCGGCAGATTCGGCTGCACTGCGAAGGATATCGAAAAGCACCCTGTTGGAACGTTTAGCTTCGGAACCGCCTTTGAATGCGATGGCGTTTCCGCTCTTCAGACACAGTGACATGATCTGAGGAACCACCTCGGGGCGGGCCTCGAATATCACTCCGATGAGTCCGATAGGGCACCTTACCTGGTATAATGTGAGACCGTCGTCTAGTTCCATGGCAGACATGGTCTCTCCCACGGGATCGTTGATCTTTGCAACATCGAGGATGCTGTTGATCATATCCTGCACCTTGTCCTCGTTGAGTTTCAGTCTCTTGAGAAGCTCGGGTGCAATGGCATCCTTGGATTCGTTTACATCTTCCGCGTTGGCGGCAAGAATCGCATCCCTGTTGGATTCGATGGCCTCGGCCATAGCCTTCAATGCGGAATTCTTGACCTCGGTGGAAAGTGCGGCCATCTTCAATGCTGCCAATTTAGCATCCTTGATTTCGGATACTGTGTCTGCCATACATTCTGCATTGTTCGGCCCAATAAAGAATTAGCGCACGTTCGGAATAGATGTGGCACATGGTGTCGGACAGAACCACGCTTTTTATACGCGAAAGGGATTGCGAGTTCTAAGCCGAGATGGCCCAGCCCGGTAAGGCGGCGGTCTCGAAAACCGCTGGTTTCGACCTCGGGAGTTCGAATCTCTCTCTCGGCGCCATTCTTTCTTTCCAATTTGAACAACATACGATATTTATGCCAGCATCTTGATACATCTCCCATGGCAATACTTGTAACCACCACCGACACCATTCCCGGAAAGAACTATGAGATTCTCGGAATCGTCCAGGGAAACACCATCCAGACCAAAAACATCGGTCGTGACATCACCCAGGGACTCAGATCCATCGCAGGAGGAGAACTGAAAGCCTACGTCGACATGGTGAACAAGGCACGTGCACTCGCCACCGAGAGGATGCTGCAGGAGGCCGAGGCACTCGGTGCCGATGCGATCGTCTGTATGAGATTCGCATCCTCCACCGTTGCAGCAGGAGCTGCCGAACTCCTTGCTTTCGGAACCGCAGTGAAATACGTCTGAGGCAGAATCATGGCAGAGATTGATCAGTACAAATGCCCTCAGGGCGAGGAAGGTCAGGAAGTCATCAAGAAGATGAACGAGCACCACCGCGACCTCACCATCTGGGGACTTTCCAACATCCCCTCCAGATCCGCGAAGCAGATCCTGGATGTCGGATGCGGAGGAGGAATGACCCTCAAATTCATGTCGGTGAAATTCCCCAGCGCCAAATGCATGGGTATCGACATCTCCGAGGAATGTGTCAAGGCCTCCACCGAATACAACAAGATGAGGGTCCAGTGGGGCACAATGGATGTCCTGAAAGCTTCCGTGGAATCCATTCCCGAGCCAGAAAGGATGTTCGACATTGTCACCGCCGTCGAGACCTACTTCTTCTGGCCCGACCTCAGGTCCAACATCGCACACATCGTCTCCCGTATGAACAACGGCGGTGTTCTCTGCATAGTCTCCGAGCAATACCCTACTGATGCAAACAGGGAAAAACTCGCCAAAGACTGCATAACTTACGGTATGAAACTTGTCGAAAACGATGAAATGAAGGAGATCATGGAATCCTGCGGACTATCTGTGAACATCGTTCTCGACGCTGACAAGAACTGGGTAACTTTCATCGGTACCAAAAACTGAACAAAATCGGGGGATTTCCCCCGAGGCTTATCCATTCAACAAGTCGGTATCTTTTAAGATACTTGCTTTATTATATTCTGGCAAATCAATTATCATTCATGCAACCCAATATGGAGAAATTCCACCTCGGTGCTGAAGAAATCAATGCCCTCCTCGACAGGAAGAAGGACGGAGTTCTTTCCACAATCGGACAGGACGGATTCCCCTATGGAACCCCTGTTAACTATGTCCGCATCGGAGAGAAGATCTACTTCCACGGAAGGCATGTCGGAGAGAAGGTCTCCAATCTCGAAGCCTGCGGTAAGGTCTGCCTTACTGTCGTCGAGACCGGCGGATTCGAGCGTTGCGGAGACTGTTGCAACAACACGACCACCATCTATGAATCCGTTATCGTACGTGGAACCGTTACCAAAGTCACCGATGAAGCTGAGAAGGTGAAAGTACTCGAGGCAACCATCGCCAAACTCGTACCCGAGCGCGTCAAGGATCCCATGAACCCTGCAGCTGCAAAAGCGGCGGCCGTCTACGAGATCAAGGTGGAGTCTGCTACCGGAAAGTATCACAGGCCCATGCCTGAGAACAAAATCATGCAGTGAACGGATGGGGGCAACGCCCCTATCCCATACTCATTCCTTGTTCAAAACTACTTTAGAAAGAACCTTTTCTTTGAACTGTTCTGCTTCTTCCTTTGACTGTGCCAGCAACAGGAATTTCGTTGTTTCGAGAAGCTCCTCGTCAACATATGCTCCGGCCACCCTTGCCATGAAAAGGCCAGGCATGAAATCCCATAGTTTATTCACGAAACGACTGTGGATATCGATCCTATCAGCAACAAAGAATGCAAAATCACAGCATGCGGCACCAAGCATACGTATGCGTGCCACTTCATCCCTCATGGCACCGATGAGTTCGTAATGCTTGTCCCTCCACTCCTGTTTCTTACGGGAAAAGTCCCCGGTGGAGACCACACATTTCTTCAGGTCACGGTGAGGATTGTTTCCGATAGGTGTTCCGTTGAGTCTGACACCGTCTGCGACGGTGGCAGTGAACATCTCCTTGAGCACAGGCACATAGATAACGGATAGGACCGGTTCCTTGGATACCATAAGGACCAGCTGTGTTCCGTATATGGGCATGCCCCTCTCGTAGCTCAGAGTTCCATCTATGGGATCGATGACCCAGGTGCGCGCATCCGTGAGCTGGTTTCCATCACTTTCCTCACAATAGAACCTGTCTTCCGGGAATGCGGAACGGAGATCTGCGATAATGGATTCCTGCGCTTCCACATCAGAATAGGTTACAATATCATAGGAACCGACGGTATTCGATTTCTCTTCGGAATCACGGTTGCCGTTGGAGACATATCTGTCAGCGGCCCTGCGTACAGCTTCTGTTGCGATTCTGAGTTCCTCTTCATACGAGACGGTATCCATGATGGTGTATCTCCGAACAACCATATACGGATTTACTCGAGAACGATGACTTCCTGATACAGGGCCGTAGCAGAATGTTCCGGAAGTTCATGATGGACTATGTCGGAGAAGTACCAATGCCGATATTCTACCTTGTCCATCAAATGTTCCAGACTGTCGGAACAGGAGGTCCTGAATCCTGAGATCTCCGATTTCCATGAAGTGGGGCACTCGCAGGTGAACACATAATCCACCTTGTTTCCGTGTTCTGCAAGGTTGTATTCCGCCGCGAGAATTTCCTGTGGGAAGATGTCCTGCTCCGGCCACCAAGTGTAATACTTTCCGAAATCGTCACGACCCGGCGTGGTACCTCCACCCATTGTAAGGAAGGTCTTACCTCCCATGGTGAACACCTGCCCTCTCATCAGATGTGTGATCGATCTCGAGATGTTCTGGGTCATTCCACCATTCCATGGAAACACGGGGTGGTCGGATAGGAGATCGTAGTCGTCATGTGGCCCGTCAAGGAACATTATGGAACAGGGCAGATCACGATACATCAGGATGTTCTCATGGAAATCCGTGTGTGCTTCGGTTATGCCGCATTTACCCAATATGAGCAGAAAATCACTCTTGCTCATACTGTTGATGATGTCGTTCTGACTCAGCTGGTACAATGCCTCTATGCCGCGGGTGTCACCCGTTATGGCGATCATTCCCCGTCGACTCCGGGATCGGATTTACGATGGATAAGGGAGGCTATTACCGTAATCGCAAGAACCACCACGATGAATATCAGGGAAAGTGTGACATCCACTTCCAGGATGTTGGCGGCAGACAGGAGCATCTTGACTCCGATGAATGCGAGAATCACACCCAATCCGTATTTCAGATACTCCATCGCACCGATCGCATCCTTGATGACGAAATACATGGACCTTAGTCCCATGACGGCGAAGATGTTCGATGTGTACACGATGAAGATGTCTGTGGAGATGGAAAGTGCCGCAGGGATCGAATCAAATGCGAACATGATGTCCGATATCTCGATGACCACAAGACAAAGGAAGAACGGTGTCGCAAGACGCTTTCCGTTCTCGATTGTGAAAAACTTTCCACTTGACATATCGTCGGTGGCACGGAAATGCTTGGCGATTTTGAACGCAAGGGAATCCTGCGAATCGTCATCGTCATCATCGTCCCCGAACGCGGTCTTGTAGGCGGTGTACACCAGGATCGCTCCGAAGATATACATCATGAATCTGAAGTTTGCAAGAAGTTCCGCACCGACGATGATGAACAGTGCACGGAAGAAAATGGCACCCATGATTCCCCAGTAGAGAACCCTGTGCTGTTTGTCCGCCGGGATCATGAAGATTCCGAAGATCACGATGAAGACGAACAGATTGTCCACCGACATCGAGAGTTCGATGACATATGCCGCATAATACGAGGCTGCATAGTCCTCACCCAGCTCGAAGGTCACAAGGATCCCGAACAGAAGTGCCACGGCGACGTAGAGTGCGACGAACTTCATTGCCCTTTTCGCACCCATTACCTGGTCCTTGCGGTTAATGATGAGAAGATCTGCAAGGAGCAATGTGAAGAAGATTACTGCAAAGATTATCCACAGATAGGTTTCTTCCACATTCTCACCCTTACGGACCAATATGTCCGAAAATCAGTAAGATATGCTCGTATAAAAGTAAGGTCGGAAGGGCCGAAGCCCTTCCTGTTCATTTGAAAAGTCCTTTCTTCTTGGCAGTAGATTTCTTTCCTGCCGAAGAATCGAGTTTCATCAGGAGTTCCTTCTCCTCGGCGGTGACCTTCTTGGGGATGGCCACGGTGAGATGGAGCAGGATGCTTCCGCGGTAGGTGCTTCCGTATTCGGGAAGTCCCTGTCCGCCGACCTTCAGGACAGATCCGATCTGGGATCCGGCGGGGATGTTGACCTCGATGTTCTGTCCTTCGAGGTTCTGGACGGTGATGGTGCCTCCGAGGACCATCTTGGGGTAGGGTACCTCGGTCAGGACCCTGAGGTCGCAACCGTCGCGTTCAAAGGTCTTGTGGCCCTTGACACGGATTCCCACGATGAGGTCTCCCGCGGGTCCGCCGTTGTATCCGGCATCTCCGGCTCCGCGGACACGTAGTCCCTGTCCGTCTTCGATTCCTGCGGGGATGTTGACCTCGACCTTGGATTCCTTGTTCATGCGCCTGCGGCCGTTGCAGCGGGAACAGGTCTGCTCGGGGATCTTTCCGGTTCCCTCGCAGCGGGAACAGGTGACAAGGCTGTAGCCCTGTCCGAAGAATCCGCGGACCATCTCCTGCTTCTGACCCTGACCGCCGCAATCGGGACAGGTCTTGGTCTTTCCGTCCTTGGCACCGGTTCCGTTACATTCAGTACAGTTGACGGAATGCCTGACGGTGATGGTCTCCTTCCTGCCTTTGAGGACGTCGAGAAGGTCGATATCCAGCACATACTGGATATTGTCACCCTGACGGGGTCCGTTGCGGGACCTTCCTCCACGGCTTCCGCCTCCGCCGAACATTCCACCAAAGATTTCGCTGAGGATGTCGTTGAGGTCGGAGCCGTGGGTGAAGTCGCTCATGTCGAAACCGCCGGCCCCGAAGTCACCGTTGACTCCAGCAAATCCGTACTGGTCGTACCTGCTGCGTTTGTCGGGGTCGGAAAGGACCTCGTAGGCCTCGGAGATCTCCTTGAACTTCTCCTCTGCCGCCGCCTTGTCCTCCGGGTGGAGGTCAGGGTGGTATTTCTTGGCGAGGGAACGGTACGCCTTCTTGATTTCGTCGGCGCTCGCGCTCTTGGATACTCCGAGCACCTCGTAGTAGTCCCTTTTCGATTCTGCCATTTCGTTTTACCTTCTGGTTCAGTTGTCGTCGACGATCTTGTAGTCGGCGTCTACGACGTTGTCATCGGATTTACCGGAGGACTTGGCACCTGCCTGCTGCTGGGCCTGCTGGTATGCTTCCTGTGCGGCCTGCTGCTGCTCGGGGGTTGCGTTCTCGTAGATCTTCTGGCTGATGGGGGCCATGGCGCTCATGAGGGCGTCGGTCTTGGCCTTGATCTCGTCGAGGTTGTCGGAGTTCTGCACTGCCTCGAGGTCCTTGATGGCGTTCTCGACGGAGGTGCGCTCTTCCTGGGTGACCTTGTCACCGAGCTCGTTGAGTGCGTTCCTGGTGGTGTAGACGAGGGTCTCTGCCTGGTTGCGGGCGTTGATGAGCTCCTCCCTCTTCTTGTCGGCATCTGCGAACTGCTCTGCGTTCTTGATTGCTGCGTCGATGTCCTCTTTGGAGAGCTTGTTGGAGGATGCGATGGTGATCTTCTGCTCCTTTCCGGTACCGAGGTCCTTGGCGGAGACGTTGATGATTCCGTTCGCATCGATGTCGAAGGTGACCTCGATCTGGGGGATTCCACGCTTTGCAGGGGGGATTCCGTCGAGGGTGAACCTGCCGAGGCTGGTGTTGTCTGCGGCCATCTTCCTCTCACCCTGTACGACGTTGATCTCGACGGAGGGCTGGTTGTCGACGGCGGTGGAGAACACCTGGGACTTCTTGGTGGGGATGGTGGTGTTCCTCTCGATGAGCCTGGTTGCGACTCCTCCGAGGGTCTCGATGGAGAGGGACAGAGGAGTGACATCCAGAAGGAGGACGTCCTTGACGTCTCCGGAGAGGACTGCTCCCTGGATTGCTGCACCCATGGAGACACACTCCATAGGGTCGACACCGTGCTGGATCTTGGGTCCGACGATGTTCTCGACGAAGTTCTGGATGATGGGCATCCTGGTAGGTCCTCCGACCATGACGACCTTGTCGACCTTGTCGCTGGAGAGACCTGCGTCCCTCATTGCCTGCTCGATGGGTCCGCGGCACCTCTCCACGATGGGGGTGACGAGCTCCTCGAGTTTTGCACGGGTGATGGTCTGAAGGATGTGCTTGGGACCGGATGCGTCTGCGGTGATGTAGGGGAGGTTGATCTCGGTCTGCATGGTGGTGGAGAGCTCGATCTTTGCTTTCTCACATGCTTCCCTTACACGTACTCTTGCGGCGTTGTCCTTGGAGAGGTCGATACCGGTCTCGTTCTGGAACT
>JAKSHV010000049.1 GCA_024399225.1 archaeon
ATTCTCGAAGAGAACAAACGTTACGCAGAGCGTATGAAGACCGCGATGAAGCTCAGGTACGAGCCTGTTGCATGCAAGCTCATCAAAGCAGGCGAGGAGTTCCCCGCATGCTGTAACAAGCCTGCCGAGCAGATTACCCACTGTCAGGCCGTCTTCAAGGCAAAGGAGGGAGAGTCCTTCGCACTCACCGCAGCCGACGAAGCATGCCATGTCGGGGCAGCCGTCCTCGGAATGATGCCCACTCCCGAAAAAGTGGCCACCGGGGAGTTCCACGGCGGAATGGGTATGTTCGATTCCAACGAGGCTGCAAAGGAAATGATCGACAAGAGGTACATCGTATCCGAGAAGACCATCGGTGAGGCAATCTGCCCTCTCAAGAATGCGGACTTCATTCCCGATGTGGTGATCCTCGTGGACATCGCAGAGAGGATCTACTGGGTCGTTCCTCTGGAAGTAGCAGCAAAAGGCGGACGCGTAGAATTCTCCACCGCACCCTATCAGTGCTGCTGTGAGGATGTCATGGCCGTCCCCATGTGCACCGACAGGCCCAACATCTCCCTCGGATGCTTCGGATGCAGGAAGAGGACCAACATGCAGAAGGACGAGATGGCTATCGGAATCCCCTACGGAAGGATCAAGGGATATGTCGAGCATCTCGACAAGTACGAGTCCGGCGTCATGGCCAAGGCGAAGAGGGATTGAACTCTCTTTTTTAAACTGTAAAACCGGGGCGGACGGGGGTCCGCCCCTATAATAATTGATAATTAGATCGTTTATGCCCTTCTCCAGGTGCCGTTGAGACGTGCACCCATACGATAGGGGTCCATGGTGGACACTTCCAGTCCGGGAACGGTCATACGTACCACAGGCACGCCGGGCTCGGGACGGGTCAGGTCGTTGCAGATGACCATGTCGAAACCGGTATCCACCAGGTGCTGCAGGACGACCTCGATATCATCTCTGACATAATCTGTGGAAAGGTCCTCCATATCCTCAAGTCTCTTGGTGCGGGAGCACTTGCGGAACCAGAGTGGGTTGGATTTCTTGATTTTCTCATAACCCATTTCGTTGTTGACCTTCTGGAGCTGGGCGTTGATCTTGGTTCCATCCTTGTGGGTAGCGCGGCTCTGTGCGACCTCCGTGATCGCACGGATGGCGGCGATCTGGGGATCGAGATGGGTTCCGACACCGATGGTGAGCATCTCGGGATCCTTGGTGGTGACGTCATCGGCAGCCGCACCGATGGTGTGAACTCCGATGTCGCTGGTGATGTCCTTGAGATTGATCTCGATTCCCGCATCCCTGAATTTGGCGAGCAGCTGACCGGGAACGGAATCCTCATCCTCTATGACAAGGTCGCTGACAGGGAACTCCCTCTCTTCCGCGATGGACCAGGCATCCCTTTCGATGTTCTCGAACAATGCGTGAAGTATGGCCTCCTCCATGGTGTTTCCGGCGGCGATTCCGTTGGTGTGGGAACGGAAGAGCTGGAGACTTCCCTTGGGTTCGAACACATGGTAGACGCAGACGGCGGGAACGAAAACGGGGGAGCCCCTGAACATCTCCCATCCGACGGTCCATGCGATCTCCTGGTTGTGCCATATGTACCTGGTGTTGTCCGGAAGGATCAGATCATCGGGATTGACGGTGAGTCCGATCTCGGACGCATCTTCATAGGAACCGTATACGATTTCATCATCCTCGCGAGGTTCTGCGGCAAAACGTTCCATCGCTTCCATGATCCCGGAGGCCTCCGCCTGTTCGGCGGTCGCTCCCTTTCCATTATAGAAATGATTCTTCTCTCCTTCCCTTGTGGCGGGACGGTCGATGGAGAAAACGGGGATGCCTACCCTGTCGAGCGAGGTGATGTCACGGGGCTCGCACATGTTTGCGTTGGGCATCAGGGGTCTGATGCGTGCGAGTGTTTCTTTGACATCTACAGTGCGTATTCCGCTTTTGCGGTCGTACTTGGGACAACGCTCGAGTTGCAGGGGTTCCATGCACTAAGATAGGAATTCAGGTTAAAAAAGTAATCAATTGTTAACATACGTTAGGGGCGGGAGGTCCGGATTATGAGCTATTTAAGCGATTTCGGGCATTTTTTGAGTTGGAGCATTAATTTGTTACAATTTTTCCAATGACTTTATATTTTCAACACACATTTGCAGCTTTTGCAAGAGGAACGCTGTAAATTCATTTTTTCAGCGTGTTAGAATTTGAAAGGAGGTAAAAAATTGCCTAAATACGAGGACAAAATTGACTTGTATGATGACTACGGCAAGCGCATCGCTAAAGATGTCCCGCTGGAAGCCATTAGCCCTCTGAGGAACAAAGCAATCCAGAAGATTGCAGACCTCACCAAGAGGACCATTGCAGTTAGCCTTGCCGGAATCGAGAAAGCTCTCGCATCCGGTGCTATCGCAGGAAGCATCATCAAGGGAAAGGAAATCCAGGCTTCTCTCGTCAAGGACGCAGAGGCACTCGCAAAAGACATCAAAGCTATGGTTCAGGTCGTCGATGGAGACGAGACTTCCGTCACCGTTATGGATGAAGGAAAGTCCCTTGTCGTTATCGTTCCTGAGGCACGTGCAGACGTCGGAGTCGAGTACACCACTGGATTCACTTCTGTCGCAGCAGCAGTAACTGAGGCCATCATCGCAAAGTACAAAGTACCTATGTACAAAGCAAACATGGTCAAAGCAGCAGTTTGGGGAAAATACCCTCAGACCATCAACTTCGTCGGATCTAACATCAAGACCATTCTTGAAGTTCCCCAGATGAACGAAGGAGCAGGATTTGCACTCAGGAACATCATGTCCAACCACGTCGTTGCACTCGTTAAGAGGAACGCAATGCAGGGAGTCGCACTTTCCGCACTCTTCGAGACCACCGCAGCATACGAGATGGGAGACGCAGTCGGACCCTTCGAGAGGCAGCACCTTCTGTCCCTCGCATACCAGGGACTCAACGCAAACAACCTCGTCTACTCCCTCGTAAAGAAGAACGGAAAGACCGGAACCGTCGGAACCGTTATCGAGTCCCTCATGGAGAGGGCAATCGAAGACGGCGTCATCCGTGTAAAAGAGGTTCTCCCCTCCGGATACAAGGTCTACACCACCGATGACCTCCCCATGTGGAACGCATACGCAGCCGCAGGACAGGTCGCAGCAGTTATGGTAAACGTCGGAGCCGCAAGGGCAGCACAGGGAGTTCCCTCCACTGTTCTCTACTACAACGACCTCCTTGAGCACGAGTCTGGACTCCCCGGAGTCGACTACGGACGCTGTGAAGGAGTCGGAGTCGGTATGTCCTTCTTCTCTCACTCCATTTATGGAGGAGGAGGACCTGGTCTCTTCCACGGAAACCACGTCGTTACCAGGCACGCAAAAGGAACTCTCATCCCCGCAGTCACCGCAGGTAACTGTCTTGACGGAGGAACCCAGTTCTTCTCTGCAGAAGCCACTTCCGGACTTTTCAACAAGGTCTTCGGAAACATGCCCGAATTCAACACCCCCCTCCAGTTCGTTGGAGCAGAGGCTAAGAAGATTAAGAACAAGATCTGAGGAGATTGAGGTCTGTATATGCCTTCACCAACCGTTGAGTACGCAAACATCCCTCTTCCCGAGGTACGTGTTACTACCACCAGGCTCCTTGGTGCAGAGACTACTGAAAAGATTCTCTGCCTCATCGATAAAATCGAGAACCTTCGCCAGATTAACATGAAAGGCGAGAACCTCCCCAGGATGATCTCGAGCGGACCCGCAAAGGGAAACCTCAACAATCACTCTGAGCGCAGGATCATCAACGTCAACGGACACGAAGTCGAACTTCGCTGTCTTGTCGGAGACTTCTTCATCGAACTCTCCGTTGTTGAAGATGACGAAATCGAAGCCACGGTTGAGAAGATCAAAGCTGCCTTTGATCAGGTTATCCCTGATAACTATACCATTGACATCGGCAGATATTCAAAGTACAGACCATCACTTCATGACTATAGGAGTGCTTAATTATGGCAAAATATAAGAGACAGTTCTTCCCGGGAGCAACTACCCCCGCTAAAAACAGGCGCAGGTACCTTGACCCCAAAGTAAAGCTCAAACAGCTTCGTGACGTCCCCATGGACGATGTTGTAAGGATTATGGGACACAGGACCCCCGGTTCTGCATACAAATCCATCCACCCCCCGCTAACCGAGGGAACCGAACCCAAATGCCCCATCAGGGAACTCGTTGTTCCTATCGAGGGAGCACTTGCAGGAGACCGTGTCAGGTACATTCAGTTCGCTGACTCCGTCTACTTCGCACCCATCTCTCCCTACCAGAGGGCATGGATGTACCTTTCCAGGTACAGGGGAGTCGACACCGGAACCCTTTCCGGAAGGCAGATCATTGAGATGCGTGAGAGGAACCTCGAGCAGGTTGCAAAAGAACTCATCGACAATGAGACCTTCGACCCCGCACTTACCGGTATCAGGGGAGCAACCGTTCACGGACACTCCTGCCGTCTCGACGAGCACGGACTCATGTTCGATGGATGGCAGAGGTACCTCTGGGACGATGCAAAGAAAGAAGTTATGTATGTAAAAGATCAGGTTGCACTTCCTCTTGACAAGAAAGTCTACGTAGGAAAGCCCGCAGCCATGTCCGACCTCAAGAAGAGGACCACCATCTTCAGAGCAGATGGTGTCGACATGAGGGACGACAAAGAGGTTACCGACTTCTACCTTAGGATCCACTACCTTAGGACCCTTGGTGGATACAGGCCCTTCGACGTAAAAGGTGAGTGAAATGGCAGGTAAAGCAGATCAGAAACTTTTCCTTGACGCATGCAAGAAGAAGTTCAAGGAAGAGCCTACCAGCATGGAGACCAAGTACTACTGCTACGGCGGTTGGAAACAGTCCAAGAGCAAAGTAGAGTTCCAGGAGAAAGCCAACGAGATCGCAAAGAAACGTGGCTTCCCCATGATGAACGAAGACATCGGAGTTCCCCTCGGACAGAGGTCCTGGATGCCCTACCAGCTGTCTCACACCGACATGTTCGTAGAGCCCGACGACCTCCACTGCATCAACAACCCTGCAATCCAGCAGGCTTGGGATGATATCAGGAGGACCGTCCTCGTCGGACTTGACTCCCCTCACGGAACCATCGAAAAGAGGCTCGGAAAGGAAGTTACCCCCGAGACCATCTCCGCATACCTTGAGACCGTCAACCACACCATGCCTGGAGGAGCAGTCGTTCAGGAGCACATGGCAGAGTGCAACCCCGCACTCGTTGAGGACTCTTACGTAAAGGTCTTCTCCGGAAACGACGACCTTATTGATGAGATCGACCCCAGGTTCGTTATCGACATCAACAAGAACTTCCCCAAGGAGCAGGCAGAGCAGCTCAAGAAAGCAATCGGCGGAACCCTCATGCAGGCAGTCCGTGTCCCCACCATGGTCGGAAGGCTCATGGATGGAGCAACCGTCTCCAGGCACGCAGCAATGCAGATCTCCATGGCTTTCATCTCCTCCTACAAACTTGCAGCAGGAGAGGCAGCTATCGCTGACTTCGCATACTCCGCAAAGCACCAGTCCATCACCATGGGATCCATGATGCCCGCAAGGCGTGTCAGGGGACCCAACGAGCCCGGAGGAATCACCTTCGGATTCTTCGATGATATGGTTCAGTCCGACCGTGTATACCCCGACGACCCCGCAAGGGCAACCCTCGAGACCGTTGCACTCGGTGCAGCAGTCTACGACCAGGTCTACCTCGGAGGATACATGTCCGGAGGAGTCGGTTTCACTCAGTACGCAACTGCAGCATACACCGACAACATCCTTGAGGACTACGTCTACCACTCTGTCGATGTCATCAAAGACCGCTACGGCGGATTCTGCGGTGTCAAGGCAGACGACTACCAGACCCAGATGAAACTTGCAGATGAGATCTCCTCCTACGCTCTCGAGATGTACGAGAGGTACCCTGCAGTTATGGAGTGCCACTTCGGTGGTTCCCAGAGGGCAACCGTTACCGCAGCATCCACCGGTATTGCAACCGCAATGGCAACCGGAGTAGCTGACAACGGTCTCAACACCTGGTACCAGTCCATGCTCCAGCACAAGGAGAGGACCGGAAGGCTCGGATTCTACGGATTCGATCTTCAGGACCAGTGTGGATCCGCAAACTCCTACGCATACCGCTCTGACGAGGGTCTGCCCATGGAGCTCCGTGGACCCAACTACCCCAACTACGCAATGAACGTCGGACACCTTTCCGGATACTCCGGTATCCCCAAGGCAGCTCACCTTGCACGCGGAGACGCATTCGTCGCATCTCCCCTCATCAAGGTCGCATTCTCCGACAAAGACCTCGTCTTCGACTTCGCCAACGTTACCAAGGAAATTGGACGTGGTGGACTCAGGGAATTCGTTCCTGCCGGAGAGAGGACTGCAGTCATCAAGGGATGAAAGCGTAAATGGAAGCAGGAGACATAGTCAAGTACACACCGACATCCACTGTCGGAAAGGTGGTAGACATCAAGTCCATGGATGGAAAGGTCTGGGTCAAACTGGACAAGACCAACCTGTACTATGTTGCTGACCGCCTTGTCGCAGCGGACCCCTCGGAGTACAAGCTCGTCTCCTTCAAGGAAAAGGAATCCACCTTCAAGGGCACTGCCTCTGTCGGCGATCTCCGTAAAATGGAGAAGGAAGTCGACATCAGTGAGATGATGCCCTCCGGAGGAGGATAAGCCTTCTCCTTCCAGTCACAAAACCATTTCCCCGCCTTCGGGCGGGTTCTTTTTTGTATAACTTTGAATGCGTAATGTCTTGTTCAGGGGCGCAACTAAAAAATACTCTGGGTCTTATGAAGACGTGGTCGGCCTGCGATCTTTGTTTGGCCGCAGGATCAAGGGCCGACCACTTTTTTGTAAAATTATAGGTCCTCGTCTTCGCTGGAACGGATGAGGTTGTTGATACCCGCCATGGTCCTCACGTCTACGACACCGATGGCGGCGATTACCTTTCCTCCGAATTCGAGAGGGGTTACGATGACCCTTACTCCCTTGTAGGGTCCGCTTGTTGCCACACGCCTGATGGTGGTTCCGACCTTGAGGACTTCTTCAAGGACGTCTCCGGTGTAGGCGTTGTCGACGACTGCTCCGTTCTCGATGCGGATACCCAGATCGTCCTTTCCTTTGGAACAGACGGGAAGTCCGCCGACCAGTTCATGGACCATGAATGA
>JAKSHV010000005.1 GCA_024399225.1 archaeon
GCGTGGTTGTCGTATCCCTTGACCTTGAACTCCCTGATCCTGGTGGTCATGAAGATATCATAGTCCATTCCGAGTCCCAGCAGGACGACGAACAGGACGATTGGTACGATCCAGCAGACGGGGGTGTTCAGGATATTCTCGAACACCACGTGGGTGAGAGCCACGGTCCAGATAACACTCATCATGATGTTCAGCAGCGCACGGATGGGGGTGAGGTAGCATCCGAGGATGAGGAACAGCAGGAGGATGAGGAGTACGATGACCACGATCTGGATGATATCGAACTGCTTGGTGACGGTGGAGGAGATGTCGTACATGACTGCGGACTGTCCGGTGACATAGGTTGCACCGATGCCTGCGGATACGTCGAGTCCGTAGATGTCCTTGACGTCGGAGAACTCGTTCTTGAGTTCCTTGACGAGGGTCATGGTGTTGTCGGACATGGGCTTCTCGTTGGTGATGATCATCATGTTTGCGTACATTCCGGTCTTCTCGTTGCCGGCATCGATGTTGATGAGTCCGGTCTTGAGATTGGTGATTCCGTCCATGATGTTCGCGAGGGTGATGGGTGTGGAGACCACTGTGTCGGGAGTGACGTTCCAGTTTGCGGGATCGGTGGATCCGGTGACGGAGGCGAACACCATTCCGATTCCCTCCTGCACAGAGGAGGAGAGTTCTCCGAGCTTCTCGTAGATCATTCCGTTGACCATGGCGGGAGTAGGAGTGACACCGGCAGCAACCAGTTTGGCGTATGTCGCGTAGTAGAGACAGGTCCAGGAAGTAGGTCCGGTGGAGGCCTTGACGATGTCACCGTGCTTCTCGTTGAGCGAGTTGCTGATGCTCATGATCGCGGGGATCATTCCTGTGAAGTTGGGTGCGGTTCCGGACAGTGCGGCCGGTGACCATATCAGGTAGGGTACGCCGGGCATAGCCTCTCCGCTGGCGGCGATGGCATTGGCGTTCAGTTCCATGACGACGTAGGTGGGCATAAGGACACCTCCGTCGGCCTGGTCCATGATCGCGTAGAGTCCTTCCTTCGCCTCGGCATCGGGCTGGACCGCGATCATATCGTAGGAGGATTCGGTGGTTGCGTAGACGTAAACGGTGGGGATGCAGACGAGGAGTGCCACGACGGTGATGGGTGCGGCGAACCTGCGGGTGACGCGGGAGACCCATGCGAAGTAACCCTTGAATGTCTTGCACATCTTGGAGTAGAATCCGGTGGATGCTCCGGATTCGACGTCCTGGTAGGTTTTGACGGTGGAGGGCCAGAAGACCTTCTCGCCGATGAGGTTGAGCACCGCGGGAACGAAGGTGAGTGCGGCAAGGAGTGCTAGGACGATACCGAGTGCGAGCACGATTCCCATGGTCCTTACCATGAGGAAGTTGCAGATTGCAAGGCATCCGAATCCGATGATGACGGAAAGTCCGGAGGTGAAGACGGATTCTCCCGCCCACTCGATGGCGGTCTTGAGTGCGGTGTTGTGGTCGGCACCCTTCTTCGCCTCTTCCCTGTACCTGGTGATGATGAAGATACCGTAGTCGCAGCCTGCTCCGAGCATGGTGACGAGCACAAGGGTCTCGGTGAGGTAGTAGACTCCCATGAAGGAGGCGACCGCGTACATCACGATGAGGGAGATACCGTATGCGATACCTACTCCGATGGGTGGCATCACTGCGGTGACGATGGCGTCGAAGAAAAGACCCAGGAGGATCAGGATGAGGAAGATCGAGATGGGGTCGACTTTAGCCATATCCTCGTTGGCGGACTGCATGGTGTCGTAGGTGAGTGCGGCGTTGCCGGTGACATAGGTGGTGAAACCGCTGGTGTTTGCGTTCTTCACGACAGTCCTGATGTTGCCGGTCTCGTTGAGTATGCTGAGGTCTGCGTCATGGTTCTCGAAGGCGACGAGAAGCACTCCGGTTCCGTCGTCCTGTTTGTCGTAGGTTCCGACGGGCTGTGCGGTGACCTTTCCACCGTATTTGGCGGTGAGTCCTGCGTTCACTGATGCTACGAATGCTGCTGCTTCGCTGCGGTTCAGGGTTGCGGAACCGTCGTCGTAACAGACGACGAGGATCTCGTCCATGTTGATGGAGTTGGAGAAGTACTCGCTGAGGATCTCGTTTCCCTGACCGGATTCGGAGTCGGAGCCGGTCATGGCCGTGAGGTCGTATTCGAGTTTGTCTCCTGCCTGCATACCTAGGGGCAGTGAGCAGAGCAGCACGACGATCCACAGAATGATAATCAGACGGGATCTTTTGGTGATGGTATCTGCTAGTTTTGCGAACATTGTATGTTCCTCAGGCCTCTGTGATGCGGAATTGGTTATTTATAGATTTTTGACTGTGCTCAAAAACTATTTGCGTTTTTGAATATTGTATTTAAAGAAATTACGAATGACCGATTACAAACTGTAACTTTATTACGATATTTTGAGCATACTCAAAGTTTTAACATTCATATACCACGAAAGGTTCTAGGCAACTATGGTGGCAAAGAACAAGCCCACGGTGGAGGAGAAACGCGAACAGGCTCGCAAAGTCATCCTCGATGCCGCAATGGAACTGTTCCACGTCAAGGGTTATGACAACACCACTACCCGCGACATCATCAACAAGGCGGGCATTCTCAACGGAAGTCTTTACAACCGTTTCAAGAACAAGGACGAGATCCTGATATCTATCGTCAAGGACGGTCTTCAGGAGATTCTTGCAGGCATGAGGGCCATCATGAACAACGAGAAGAATCTGCTTCTCTCCGTTTCTTTCCCCGGTGCCCTCCAGCTGTACCTTGCCTATCATTCGCCCCACATCGCCGAACTCCTCTACCGTGTCCACACCATGTGGCCCGCTGTCGAGGCATACGCCGATATGAACATCAAATGGTCCAATGAGTTCCTCACCAACTTCGGTCTCGACTGTTTCGACAGCGAGGAGATCAGGTTCGGTATCGAATCCCTTATCGGTTCCACCGGGAACATGATCGGTGCTTATGTCCACGGAAGCAAGGTGGACCTCAAGGAAGCACTCGGATTCCACGTGCTTCTTGTAGCGACCAGTCTTAAAATGCCGTTGATAGGTCTGGACTCCATCGTCGAAAGGCTTCAGGAGATCCTGTCTGCCGACGACTTCGTTTTCATGGGACACAAGGTCATCCACAATAGGCAATCGTCGAATACTGAAGCCGACAACTAATTTAACTGCCGTCACGATAAGCTTCTAATGACAATCGACACCAAAGGGGCCAAAGTGGTTTCCGAGACCATCGATCCCGACAACTATGGCGCAACCAGGTACATGCAGGATGACCAGGATGCGACTTTCCTTTTCACCGACATCAACGGAGGCAAGGCTGCCGGAAATGTCTATTCCACCAGGGCCAAGATCGGTCAGGCAATGGGAATCGCCAAAGAGGACATCGTCAAACATGTGATGGATGCCATGTCCGCACCCCTCGCCACCGAGGAGACCGACGCACCCCTGTTCAAGGAGCAGGAACTCGAGCTCGATCTCACCAAGCTTCCCATCATCAAGTACTTCCCCAAGGATGCCGGACGCTACATCTCCGCAGGAATCGTCGTTTCCGAGTACAACGGAAAGAGGAACGTCTCCTTCCACAGGATGCTCATCAAGGACAAGGACACCATCGTCATCCGTCTCGTCCCCAGGCATACCTTCACCCTCTTCAACGAAGCCAAGAAGGATGGAAAGGAGCTGAAGATCTCCGTCTGCATCGGCGCTCCCGTCGAGGCAATGGTCTCCGCAGCACTCAGTGTCGACTTCGGAACCGACGAGCTCACCATCGCATCCGCCATGCACAAGGCCGGACACGGAACCCCTCTGAAGGTTGCCAAATGCGACAACGGACTCTACGTTCCCGCAGAGTGCGAGTATGTTCTCGAAGGAAGGATCACCGCAGAGACCTGCACCGAGGGCCCCTTCGTGGACATCGCGGGAACCTACGATGAGATCAGGGACCAGCCCGTTATCAAGATCGACAAGATCTGGGCAAAGAAAGATCCCGTCTTCCAGCTTCTCCTGCCCGGAGGATACGAGCACTTCCTTCTCATGGGAGTTCCCAGGGAACCTGTCATCTTCAAGACCGTTAGGCAGGCTGTGCCCAAGGTAAAGAATGTACGTCTTACTGAAGGAGGATGCTGCTGGCTGAATGGAGTCGTTTCCATCACCAAGAACAAAGAGGGGGATGGAGTCAACGCCATCATGGCCGCATTCACCGGACACCCCTCTATGAAGAATGTCATTATCGTCGATGAAGACATCGACATCTTCAACGACCGTGAGGTCGAGTGGGCCGTTGCCACCAGGATGCAGGCCGACAAGATCATCAGGATCCCCGGCGCGGCCGGTTCCTCCCTTGATCCCTCCGCACACGGAACCACTTGGAAGGTCGGTTACGATGCAACCCTCCCTGTCGGAGTTGACAGGGCACCTTTCGTGAAGGCTGTCCTTCCCGACAAGGAATAAACCTGCATGGTCCGTCGGAGATCCCGGCGGACCTCATACCTTTTTAGTACTTCTGGCACTATTCACTGTCATGGTTACTGTATCCGAAGATCTTCTCAAAGAGGGCGCAGACGTCCTCGCCACCGGCAACGCGGAAGAGATCCACAAACTCGGCGACAGGATTGTCTCCGTCGAGCCCGAGAACTGGTACGGGCTCTACATCAGAGGATGCGCATATGCACTCGAAGCCGATTTCGCAAACTGCATCTCTAACTGGGACAAATTCATCAACAATCTGGAAGATGACTCATTCCTCGAGAAATCATGCGATTACATGGCATCGATCATGGTAAAGTGCCTCACCAGCCTTTCCGGAAAACCTCCTCTAGACTTCGGAAAGTTCGGCCAGATGCTTCTAGTTATCAATGACAAACTTCCCGAGAGTGATGACGAGGTTCTTGTCACCGCCATCATGGATGGTGCCATCGAATACCTCAAGGACAACGCTTGCACCGAACCCTATCTGACCTACAACGCGTTCAAGGCGCTTACCTTCTGCAGTTTCAGGGCATATGTCGAATTCCCTCTTATCGGTGGATTCTTCGAGAAACTCATGATCATCGGTGATGGGATCAAAGCACGCTCCGAACCCGCAGTAGGCGGAATCATCGATACCGACAGGATGTTCCTCACCGAGGTCAAGAACGCAATCGATACCGCAGTTGCAGGATGTTCTAAAGAAGATCTCGAGAAGATTGAGGAATACTGGCTCGGACACAAAACCGATTCGTACGTCGGACACATCCAGCAGGCCTACAACATGTCTGCTGCATATGTCCAGGCCGGCAAGCTCACCGGCAAGATCCTGAAGAAAAGCATGCTTCTGGAGGTCCAGACGTTCGCAACGGTATATCTCCGTGGAAAGATGTGAAACCTATTCAGACCGTTCCCTGTTTGATAGGGGACGGTCAGTCCTTTTTAGGAATGTAGGCAGTCGCAGTGGTGCCTACTCCGATCGTACTTTCTATCTCGAACTTCCCATCAAGCATTTCCTCCAGACGCGCGGATATGGAGTTTAATCCGATGTGGCTTCTGTTTCCGCTCTTGGGTGCGTCCGGGTCGAATCCCACTCCGTCATCGATGACCTGCACTATGTGCCAGTCTCCGGTTTCCCTGGTGATGATGGTGACGGTTCCTCCGTTCTCGCGCTGAGTGATGCCGTGCTTGATGGCGTTCTCGACCATCATCTGGAGGGTCATCGCGGGGATCTTGAAGTTCCTGTCCCTTACATCGAAGGATACGTTGAGTTTCTCTTTGAAACGGAGTTTCTCCAGGTTGATGTAGGTCTCAACATGTCCGAGCTCCTGATCGAGCGAGATGGGTTTCTTCTCACTGATGGTGCCGACGTTCTCGCCGAGGTATTTCATGAAATCTTCGATTGCACCTTTAGTTTCCAGCGGATTGCCTTCCATGTTTGCGATGGAGATCAGTGATTCCTCCAGGAATGCAGGTTCGATGCGGGAGATCATCATTGCGATCCTCTGTTCGGTCATCGCCGCTTCGTTCTTGACGATCTTTATTCCACGATCCAGGTAGATCTCACCGTACATGAAGATGAATGTGATGAGTGTTGCGAGATAGGTCACCGAGGAGCTGTAGTGGGGTAGTTTGGCGATGACTGTGATGATAGGAATGAGGATATAGAGCATCAGGGTGAACTTGTGTCTGCGGTTGGTGGCATAATGGTATGCGACATACAGACAGGCGAGGGCCATGAACAGCGGCGGTATGTACTGTATGAGGAACATGCTGTTGTAGACATACGCTCCATTGCTGACATCGAACATACAGTTCGTGAACAGATTGATGATGAGCAGGGCGACCTGCAGACCCAGTCCGCCGACAAGTACCAGGTTGATTTTGCTGAACGTATTGCGGTCCAGGTCGAGGATGCACCTTTCATAGTTTCCGAAGACATACAGGATAATCGGGAACATCATGTCCTCGGAATAGTAGATTATACTGAGTACAAGGTCGCTATGTCCGTAGGTGTTGACGTGCCAGAACAGGAATTCCAGCATCAGGCTCAGGAACTCGAATGAGATCAGGCACATGAAGAAGTATGTGGCATCGCTGATACGGCGGTCCAGGAGAACGGACACGAACAGGATGAGGCATAGGGCCATTCCTGCATAGTGGCAGGCCATGAACGTTGTCGCACGCGGCATGTCCGAATCGAGAAGGAAGAGGGGGTACGATAGCGCGAGGATGATCGCCGCCATTCCGACGGATATCGCTATACATATGGGGTTCCAGTAATCCTTCAGGTTCATGGCAGCACCTTCGCAGATCTGGGTATTGTGATCACTACCTTCAGCATACCGTTCTCTATGAGATTCTCAATCTTTCCGTCCACCATGGTTTTCAGACGTGACTTCAGCATGAGCATATCCGTTTCGTCAACCATTGATGCCAATTTGAACGACTCCTCCGAAGGGAAGTCATCCTGGATGACCAGTACATGGTTGCGTTCGTTGCTGTCGGTATAGATTCTGCAGACGAACTGGAAGTCCGATTGGGACGTGCGGCAGTCTATCGCCGCACCCACGATGGTCTTGACGGTCATAGGGGGTATGAAAAATCCGCTATCTCCGATGTCGGATATGACCTCGATGCGGTTTCCGAACTTGATCTTCCTGAGATTGATGTAACTCTCGAGCTGGTCGATCTCCCTGGTGATGGGGACGGGGTTGACCTGGGTTATCGAGTCGAGGTTTCCGCGCATATACTTTCCGAAATCGGCGATGGCATCCATCGTGTCCGGGGGGTTGCCCTTGATGTTCATGATGGATGTGAGGGCATTGTACATGAAGTGGGGCTGAATCTGCGAGACCATGACGGATGCCCTCTGTTCCGCCATCTCAGTCTCGTTTCTGATGAGTTCTGCACTGCGTTCGATGTAGATGTTGGTGTACATCAGGACGATGGCAAAGAGTGTGAAAATAATCTGCAAGGATATTCCGTAGACGAAGGACTGGATGATGGCCCCCACTAGGGGTACGAAGACATATGAAAGAAGTGCGGCCTTTCTCCTGCGCTTGGTCTCGTATTTTATAATGACATACAGACAGATGCACATGATCGAATAGGGGATGAGATAGGACAATGCAAATGTGGCGGAACGCTGGTAATGTGCCGCGTCGTCGACGAAGAAGTAAAGTTCGGTCCACGGATTTGAGACGATAAGGAGGATGCCGACGGCGAAAAGCGTGTAGACTGCGATGCTTAGTTTCGCCATCTCCCTCCTGCGGTCGGTGTAGAGTTCCTTGAGATACATCCAGTAGGCAGGGATGATGATCAGCTGGAATCCGTACATGTAGTAGTTGGTTATCTTCACATACTGGAGCATCTCCAGATTTCCGTCGTTGACCCAGCTGGCAATGTCCCAGAACAGCATCAATTCTTCAATAGCGAGAATGGACATGAAGATGATCGTGTTGGTGCTGATGTGCTGGTCGAGAAGTGTCGATGCGAAGATGACCGTGCAGATGATGGTTCCGAAAACGTCGAAGGCGAGGTTGATCACAGTGGTGTTGGGAAGATCGTTCTTCGCCACCCATGCGACATAACATGCGAAGAACATCAGTGCCGTCATGAGCACCAATGTGGTTATTCCGATAATGTCGCGACTGTGAACCCTCATTAAATCACCAATTCGAAATATGGGTCATGGTAAGAATGGGATTCTCTGTTTATAAGGATTGGCGACACAACGTCATCCAATCATGACCAATCTGGGATCTGTCAAAAACCGATTTTCAGAAAAAAGGAAACCCGGGTTTCCCCGGGAAATGAATTTCAGTTCCACCAGTCCGCTTTGCGGGCGATGGTCTCGTCTCTGTCGGGTCCGACGGAGATGAGGTCTGCGGGGACACCGGTCTCTTTCTCGATGAAGGCGATGTAATCCTTCATCTCCTTGGGGAGTGCGTCGTATCCGCCTTTGACAAGGGCCTCGGTGTCGTTCCATCCCTTCCAACCCTTGAGGGTGGTGTAGACGGGTTTGGCCTTCTCGAGCTTCTTGATGGATCCGGGGAAGTACCTGGTCTTGACACCGTCGATCTCGTATGCGGTACATACGGGAAGCTCCTCGTAGTCGTTGAGGACGTCGAGCTTGGTGATGGCGAGGCTGTTGAATCCACAGAGCATGCTTGCGTGGTTAACGACGACGAGGTCGAGCCATCCGCATCTCCTTCCGCGTCCGGTGGTGACTCCGAACTCTCCTCCCTTCTTCTGGAGTTCCTCTCCCTCTGCGCCGTCGAGTTCGGTCACGAAGGGACCCTCTCCGACACGGGTGGTGTATGCCTTGACGACTCCCATGCAGCCGTTGAGCCTGCTGGGGGCGATTCCGGAACCGGAACAGATTCCTCCTCCGGTGGTGTTGGAGGAAGTTACGAAGGGGTAGGTACCGTGGTCGATGTCGAGCATCGCACCCTGCGCACCCTCGAGCATGACGTTCTTTCCCTCGTCGAGTGCCTCGTTGATGAGGACACCGGTGTCGACGATGTACTTTCCGAGTTTGTCGCCCCAGCCGAGCATCTTCTCGAGGAGGGATTCGGTGGTGCAGTTGCAGCCCTCTGCCTCGAGCATGTTCATGAGGTCCTTCTTGTAGGGAAGGAGGAGGGAGATCTTCTCTTCGAGGGTGTCCTTCTCGAGAAGGTCGCCGGCCCTGAAACCGATCCTTGCGATCTTGTCCTGGTAGGTGGGTCCGATTCCTTTCTTGGTGGTTCCGACGGGTTTCTTTCCGCGGTATTTCTCCTCGGCTCCGTCTCGTTTCTTGTGATAGTTCATGATGAGGGCTGCCCTGTCGGAGATCCTGAGACCTTCGATGCTTCCGCCCTGGGACTCGACACCCTCGATCTCCTCGAGAAGCTCCTCGATGTTGACGACGGTACCGTTTCCGATGACCGCGAGTTTTCCGGGCCTGACGACTCCGGAGGGGAGACCGTGAAGCTTGAAAACTTTGTCACCGACGACAATGGTGTGTCCCGCGTTGTTTCCACCCTGGAAACGGACGATGAGATCTGCCTTCTCGTCAAGGTAGTCGATAATCTTTCCTTTACCTTCGTCGCCCCACTGGGACCCGATGACTGCTAGGCTCGGCATAATAAATCAACATGGGATAGTCTAATCCCATTTATAGGTTGATTGGTGGGCACTCCGTTCCGCATAAGGATTACTGTTTGGGAGGAAGGGGCGCAGGGGTCTCGTGGGCCACTTCGCGGTAGGCCGCAAGGATATCCTTGAGGTCCGCCTCGGTGACGAAGGAGGTGGGTGAGAAGTGTGTCTTGGAAGTGGGTGCGACCTCGTTCATCTTCTCGATGAAGACCTCGAGGTTCGGAGGGGAAAGCTTGGTAAACGAGGAAAGCTCGCTCATGTCATAGACGAAGGGGACGGAGTCGATCTCGTTGCGCCAGACGTTGAGCATCTTGGTACACTTCTTCTCCCTTGCCATTCCTTCGGGGGACATCTTGGCGAGAAGCTCCTTGTCGAAGAGGGGTCCGAGCCAGAAGGGTCCGAGTTTGTGCTTCTCATCATAGTCCCAGGACATCTCCCTTTCGAGGCTCTGCATGTCGTAGCTCATGTATCCGAGCTGGTCGAGCATCCTGTCGCAGGCAGTGGTTCCGCTCTCGATCTGGATGTAGGTCCTGTAATAGTGGTCGGCACTGAAGGAGAGGATGGGCCTCATGCCCATGTCGAACTTTCCCATCTCCCTTGCGATGGTGCAGAGGAGTATGCGGAGTCCGCCCTCGTGACACATGTATCCCCTGATGGGTTCACACTGGTACCTGCGTCTGCATTTGGGTGCCTGTGCCCCTGCGAGGGGAGCGGTGTCGGTGGCGGTGACTGCGAGGATTCCTCTCTTCCTGGTTCCCCTGATGGCGGACTGGATGAAGAGGGAAGGCGATCCGAAGGGATCGAGATCCACGTAGTCGAATGAGTTGTCGGCGAACAGGGTGTGCATGTTCGCATGATTGGCCTTCACGTTGGTGAGACCGTTGAGTTCGATGTTCGCCTCGATGTAGGGTATCGCATTGGCGTCGAAGTCATTGGCGACAACCTCGGTTCCGGGAACCTCGTTGGCGATTCTCACCGCCCTGCTTCCGGTGGCGGTCATCGCGTCGGCGACGGTCATGGAAGGTCTTTCCAGGGCACGGAGGAGCATGATGCTGATGTCGCGGTTGAACGCCATCTGCTCGTTGAAGAAAACGGAACCTGCATTGATCTTGCCGGGGCCGTTGGTAGAATGAATTTCGGGAACCAGAAGCTTTGTCTGTCCCTCGGTTATGATAGTTCCAGACGGGCTCAAATGAGCTCACCGTTCATGAGGCTGTGGATCTTGATGGGCAGAAGGTTCCTGTTGGTGGGAGTTGCTTCAAGGATCCTCACATCATCCCTTCTCCTAATATCCTGAAGGAGGGGGTTTCTGGACTTTTTGTGGAGAGTGATGATCATGGGTTTGTCAAAGTCTAGTGCTTCTTTGACGACGTTGACGAATGCCTCGCTTTCGACCTCGGCCTTTCCGACCTCATCGATGACGATGATATCGCAGGTTTCGCATGCTGTCCTGATGGCTTCGATTGCCACGGACTCGAATGCCGCAAGGTCTACACCAAGGTTGCCGTCCTTGATCTTGCTCTCAAAATCGGGAGTTGCGAAAACGACCTCTTTGCCAGTCTGGATGTCTCTGACCTTGGCACCGGTCTCGCGCCTTCCGTCGGTAATCTTCTCTTCGATGATTCCACCGATGCGGAGTTCCTCATCCTTGGTCAGAGTATCAATTACACGCTGAAGCGTGGCGGTCTTTCCGGAACCGGGCAGACCTGTGATACCGATTTTGATGTTGTTGACCATGAATGAACACCTATCGGATAATAGACATTTTAGTATATATAAACTAATTAAGGTCTGGACTGTTGGATGGGTCCGAAAACGCCCTATATATTGGTTTTTGATAGGATTTTAAGCAGATGTGACGTCCGAGATGTACATCAGCGGATAGTTGAGTTCTGCGTCGAAGCGCATCTCCGCTGTGGCCACGGTGCCGTCGATATCTATCTTGACGATTGCATCGATCATGTCGCCCGTGAGGGAGATGTAGGAGTACTGGTCCTCCTTGTTCCTGTCGACTCCGTTGATCTTTACGATTGCATCCCTGACATAGGGCTGTACCTTGATGCATTCCGCTATGGTCTTCTCGAGGTCCTCAACATTCCTTGCACAGAACGGTGTTCCCACGAACTGGTGGTAGATGGTTGCCATCTTGATCCCGGCCTCGAAGCATACACGTTCCGAAACACTGCATTTGAATCTTGATGTGGCGAGATCTTCCCTTTCGTTTGCCATTGGTGCTCCGTATTACTTCGACCTATTTACTGTGTTTCGGACACAGTCCAGTATTCGGTGTGAAAAATGCCCGTTAAATGCTCACCTTTAAAAAGGACATGAAGATAACCGTTTTTCATGCAATCCGTCAAAGAACGCATTCTCGAACTCAAGAAACAGAAGAATGCGGTCATTCTGGCACACAACTACACTACTCCTGAAGTACAGGATATAGCGGACTCCGTCGGAGACTCCCTTGGACTTTCCCAGAAAGCCGCCGCCACGGATGCAGACATCATCGTTTTCTGCGGTGTATCCTTCATGGGCGAGACCGCCAAGATCCTCTCCCCCAAGAAGAAGGTCCTTCTGCCCGAACCTGAGGCCAAATGCGCAATGGCATCGATGTGTTCCGCTGACCAGATCAGGCAGGCCAAGCAGAAGTATCCTGACGCAACCGTCGTTGCATATGTCAACACCACTGCAGAGACGAAGACCGCAGTAGATTACTGCTGCACCTCCGCAAATGCACTGAACGTGGTCAACCAGATCCCCAACAACCAGATCCTGTTCGTCCCCGACATCAACCTCGGAAGGTATGTCAAGGAGGAGAGCGGAAAGGATGTCATCCTCTGGAGCGGATTCTGCCCCATTCACCAGTGTGTCACCCTCAGGCAGGTCGAGGAGCTCAAGAAGGCACACCCCGACGCAGAGATTACCGCACACCCCGAGTGCAGGCTCGAGGTCCTCAAGGTCGCCGATTTCATCGGTTCCACCGAGGCCATCCTCAAACACTGCATCGCTTCCGAGAAGAAGGAGTTCATCGTCCTCACCGAGAGCGGAATGGGACACAGGCTCGAGGCAGCATGCCCCGACAAGAAGTTCTACTTCACCAACCAGTCCATCTGCACGACCATGAAGATGATCTCCCTCGAATCCGTTCTCGACTGTCTCGAGAACGAGACCGGAGAAGTCATTCTTGATGACGAGGTCGTCAAGGATGCATACACTCCCGTAAAGAGGATGACCGACATCCTCGGATGAATATCCTTGCTGCGGGCCCAACCCGCAGTTTATTTCTATCTTCTTTCATATCTACTTCCGAGAATTGACCGGATGAAGATTATTTGGGCTGATTCGTGATGAACCCTATGAGTGCCGACGGTCTTCTCACCTTGTGATATCATGAGTAAATATGATCCACTCTGGCACTATGTCTCCGAACAATCCGGTGACAACCTTACGATGTCCTTCGCGGACATCGAGAACGTGCTCGGATTCCCTATCGACCACTCTTTTCTGAAGTTCAAGAAGGAACTTGCCGAGTATGGCTGGAGCGTGGGAAAGATCTCGATGAAGAATCAGACCGTGGCGTTCCAAAAACTTTGATATATTGAACACCAGATTGTCCAATCCCCTCAAGGCCGCCGTGCTGAGCAATCGGTGCGGCGGTGACACACCTTTTACTCGTATGTGCTGAGTCCGATGTATGCGAGGAAGTCGCTCAGCTTCATTCCGTCGTTCCATCTCATGATGAAGTTACCGTTCTTGCTGATGTCGAGCTTGGGGATCTTCTCCTTCAGCAGTTTGGCATGACCTTTGAGGCTGTAGTCGGAGGGGATGGTGAATATCCTCCAAGGGTCTCCCTTCACGCCCTTGAGCCTGAACGCATAGATGGGGATGAGGTGGGACCTGTCGCACTCCTCCATCATCTTCTCCGCCTGCTCGATGAGCCTTGCGGTCTTGCTCATGTAGAGGATATCGTTCTCGGAGCTCTTGACCTCGATGGGGAATGAGAAATCCCATCTGAGGGCGACGAGATCGACTCCGAGGGAACCAGCAGCACGGATCACAAGGAATGGGGAATCAATCATAGAACAGTATGCCTGGGTCTCTTCCTCGTTGCAGGTCTTCACCATCTTGGTGATGGCCTTGGGTTCTCCGGAAAGAAGGTACTTCAGTTCGCGTTCGTAGGTGTCTCCAGGTGCTGCCATGTATTATGCCATCTTTAGAGAGTATATAAACAAAAGCGGGGGAGATGGCCGAAAGTGACCGAAAGTGAAAAAACAAGGGGTTGCCGGGTCTCCCCGGCTAATTTGTTTACTGATCGTCGTCGATCACCAATGCTTCTCCGAGGATGATGTGAGGCACTGATACCTTCGTCTCGGAATCCACATTGGGGTTGGAAACGCACTGATCATCCTCGATGATACGGCAGTTGACACCATACACGTGGGTGATGTTCTCCTTGGTGAGGACCTCCTGAGGGGTTCCCACTGCGTGGATGACTCCGGGCTTGGAGAGCATGATGACCTGGTGTGCGTACTTGGCGGTGATGTTCAGGTCGTGGCTGATGGTCAGCACGATCATATTGCGCTTCTCGGCGATGGCCCTGAGGATTTCCATGACATATACCTGGTACTTCACATCGAGGTTGGCAGTAGGTTCATCGAGGATGAGAACGGGGGTCTCCTGGACGATTCCCCTTGCGATTGCGACCTTCTGGTGCTGTCCTGCCGAGATCTCGTTGAACTTCTTGTATGCGAGTCCTTCGACGTGGAGAAGTCTCATGGCCTCGTAGACCTTCTTGAGGTTCTCCTCCCTGCTGCATTCCTTGGTGTGGTTGAAACGTCCGACAAGGATGGTGTCCACGACGCTCATTGCGAAGGTGTCGTTGGAGAAAACGGGAACGTATCCGATCTTCTGTGCCAGGTCCTTGTAGTGGAGGTCCTTGATGTTGACTCCGTCCACGAAGATCTCTCCCTTCTGGGGGATGTTGATCTTGTTGAGACATTTGACGATTGTGGACTTTCCGACTCCGTTGGGTCCCACGATGCAGTAGAATCCGGGCTTGTCGATGGTCAGGTTCACATCACGGAGGACGAGCTTGTCGGCGGTGTATCCGAAGGAGACGTCCTTCAGCTCGATCTTGGTGTTGAACTCCCAGGTCCTAGGCTGTGCGGGTATGTCGACGGTGAGGTCGTCTGCGACCTCTTCGGTGTTTTCTTTCTTTTTGAAGAGTGCCATGGTTCACCACACTTCCTTGTGCCTTCTGAGGATGAGCCAGAGGAAGACGGGACCTCCGATGAACGCCATGACGACTCCGACGGGGAGAGGTGTGGTGAGGAAGACCCTTCCGATCTGGTCTGCACAGAGCATGACCATTCCGCCGAAGATTGCAGAGGCGGGGATGAGGTACTTGTTGTCTGCTCCGATGAACATACGGACGATGTGAGGAGTGACGAGTCCGACGAATCCTACGATTCCGACGAAACTGACGATGGATGCCGCAAGGAGTCCGGTGATGAGGAGGATGATGATCCTGAGCTTGTCGGCATCGATACCGAGTGCCTTGGAGCTTTCGTCTCCGGTGGCGAGGACGTTGATCTTGCCTGCCATGATCCAGAGGGCGATGAGTCCTGCGATGCTGCAGACCATCACGATGGGGACGGTCTGGGTGTTGACTCCTCCGTTTGCGAGGGATCCGACCTGCCATGCGTAGATGTCGGCCATGGACTGGGGATCTGCCCAGAGCATAAGGACGGTGGTCGATGCACTGAAGATATACATGACTCCGATTCCGGCCATGATCATGGTGGTGGGGGATGCGCTTGCCATCTTGGAGATTGCGATGATGGCGAGGGTGGGGATCATTGCGAAAATGAATGCGGAGATGACGACGGGGATGTAGCTGGTCATTGCGAGACCGGAGAACATGACGATGGTCGCACCGAATCCTGCTCCGGAAGAAACTCCGGTGGTGTAGGAATCCGCGAGGGGGTTCTTGAGAACGCTCTGCATTGCGACACCGGCCACGGCGAGGGCTGCTCCGCCGAACACTGCGGTTGCGACACGGGGCATCCTGAGGTCCCAGATGATGGAGGCCTTGGTGATGTCTTCCTGGACCGTGAAGTTGGTTCCGATAAGGGCGTTCCAGAAGTAGTAGTATGTTTCAGTGAATGAAATGTTGTAGGCACCGAGTGATAACGAATATCCGGAAACGAAGACGATGACGATGGCACAGACTAAGATGAAGAGGTATCTGAACCTGATCAGTTTGACATATTCATGCACGGTCTCTTTGAATTGAACTTCGTTTCCCTCAATACCCTGGTCCCAAGCATTAACGGACTCGATGACAGAGCCGCTCAGAAGAGGGTCGCTGTCGGTATTATCATAATAGGTCAAGTACGGCACCTCGGTAAAAGGGGGTAGTGCCCCGAAGGGCACTTAATGGGTTTAGGGAAGCTGATCCTTACCGTATGCGACAGGTGCGTATCCGTAGACATCTCTCATGTCGACGCTGTCACCCATGTTGGTAAAGTGCTGGTAGTAGTAGTTGATTGCATCCCAAGCATCTGCCTCAGGGAAGTAGGTCTCTCCCCATGCGAGGTTTCCGATAAGCTGGAGGGTTGCGATACCTGCTGCACCACCGATAACCTCGAAGGGCATACAGATGACTTTGTTGTTCTTGTATGCGTTGGTTACGTTGATGAAGCTGAGCTTCTCGCGGACAACTGCCTTCTTGTCATCATCGGATGCTGCGGAACCTGCGATGTTGTAGGTCTCGAGGATGATGACCTCGGGGTTGACGGTTGCGACGTACTCTGCCTCGAGGTTGTTGTACATACCACCCATGTACCTCTCAACTGCGGGAAGTGCGCAGGTGAAGGGGAGGAGGAGTGCGTTGCTGATGTCGGTGTACTGCATCTTCATGGTGTTGAGGCAGTCGATTCCGATTGCGTTTGCAGAGGAGGGGTTGTAGACGATGAGCATGGTCTTGTTGGCTGCGTAGGAGTTGCTGATTGCGTCCTTGATGCTAGCCTCGACGTTCTCGACGTAGGTGATGTAGTCAGCGACTGCAGCCTGCTTGTTCATGAGGCTTGCAAGGGTGACGATGGTGTTGGTGTAGTTCATACCATCAACGACCCTGTTGACGGTAAGGTGGAGAACGGTACAGCTGGGGTCGAGCTTCTTCATCTGGTCCTCAAGGGTCTGGGGGACATCGTAGCAGTCTCCGAGGACGATCTTGATTCCCTCTGCTGCGAGCTTCTCGGCGTCGAATTTTCCTCCGTCGTTGACGAGGGGCTTGAGGTGGGTCTTGAGTCCGGGGTAGAGCTGTTCGCTGTAGGAGTCGATCTTGGACTGTGATTCCCTGGTTCCACAGATCTGGTCGAGGCATCCGATGATGACTGCCATGTCGTATGCGGTGGAGTAGTCGACACACATCTTTCCCTTGAGGGGGAAGAGGGAGGTGTAGACGTTCTTGTAGCATCCGAGGTACTTTACTTCGAACTGTGCGGTGGAGTCGGTGGCGTTGAGGATCTTCTCGAGAAGGTCAACGTCTGCCTGGGTCATCTCTCCGTCGGCGTTGGTGTCGGCGAGGGGGTTCTTTGCGATATCTCAGGTGGTGGGGTTGGCGACGAAGTTCTTGACCATGGTGAGGTCGGCTGCGTCGAGGTAGCTGTCGTTGTTTGCGTTTCCGAACATGAGGTTCTTGGTTGCGGTCATGTCAAAGTTCTCGTAGCGGGGGTCTGCCGGGAGATCTGCGTCACCCATGACGGGTGCCGAAGAGTCGGAGTCTCCGTTGTTGAGGAAAATTGCTGCTCCCGCACCTGCGCCACCAACAACGATGATGGCGACAATGGCGATTGCAAGGATTTTTGTGTCCATTTTATCACATTGGATATTATATCCAAACGGTGACAAGAAGTAGACACTATTTAGGTGTTACTGACATGGTGTTTCTTATGTTCAGTTAATCAATCCACTTTTTTCAGTTGGATTTGAGAATTAATCTATAGAAAATAAGGCCGGGTTTCCCCGGCTGAATAGTTTCAGTAATCGTCCCTTTCGGAGGAGGGCAGGGTTCCGTTGAGGAACTGCTCGTATCCGTAGAGATCGAGGAATCCGTGACCGGAAAGGGTGAAGACGATGGTCCTCTCCTCGTTCTTTGCCTTTGCGTCGAGTGCCTGATCGATGGCGCCCTTGAGTGCGTGGCAGGATTCGGGTGCGGGGATGATTCCCTCGGTCCTTGCGAACATGACTCCGGCCTCGAAGGTCTCGGTCTGGTCGTAGGAGGTGGACTGGATGTAGCCC
>JAKSHV010000050.1 GCA_024399225.1 archaeon
AATCGCAGACATCCTCATCAGGGTCGGCGGAGCTGTCCTCCTTGTTACCGGAGTCCTCGCTCTCGTCAAGGCACTCAAGTAAACCAAACACCATTCCCGCCTTCGGGCGGGATCCCCTTATTATCGCAATCCGTTTTATAGTCCCAGTATGATTGACCTTCAATGTCCTTTTTCGACAACAGGGTACGTCTTGGAACCGCCATCTGGGCGATCGGTATACTTCAATGTGTAAGCGGTCTCACCCAGATCCTCTGGGGTATAGCCGACGTTCTGCCTGTTTCGGAAGGGATTCCGACCGGTATCGCCCATATCCTGTCCGGTATCATCTATATCGCGCTCGGAAACGGAATCCGTCTTGGTGTGTTCAAGACCAAGTGGGACATCCTTCTCAAGATCCTCCTTATGACTGCCGTCAACACCGCTCTCGATGTCACCTTCGGCATCCGTGAGGGATTGGTCGATACCGTGGCCACGGACATAATGGACCTTGCACTGGCAGGAATAATGGTCTTGGTGTACAGGAAGCTCAAGAAGGAGCAGCCCGACCGTATCACCAGAGTACTGTTCTACATCACCTGCATCGTCTATGTCTGCATGCTGATCTCCGATATGGTCTCGATCACCGACTCCCCTGTGGACTCACTCAGGGGAATCTGCGGACTGATTGTTGATATCTATGTCATCCTCGCACTCAAGGATCCTGCGATTAGAGAGAAGTTCGGTATTGTGTCGAAAAAGACCGTAGAGAATGCTGCTTGACGATTTTTATCGGCATCCCTTTATTCATCCATGTATATTCATTTTCCATGAAATATACAATTACCGGTTCGAACCTTCAGTTCGTCAACGCCGAGATCCAGCCGGGGGAGACCCTTCAGTCCCAGGCCGGATCCATGGTCACCATGTCCGGAAACGTCAATATGAATTCCAAGATGGAAGGCGGATTCCTTGCGGGTCTCAAGAGGTCTCTATCTGGTTCCTCGTTCATGCTTGTGAAATACAATGCAGAGGGCGGACCCGGACAGATCAGCCTCGCCGGAAAGGCACCCGGAAAGATCCTCGACGTCGATGTCGGAAAAGGAACCTGGCTCTGTCAGAAAACCGCATATCTGTGCAGTGAAGAATCTGTCAATTTAGAGATGGCGTTCCAGAAAAAGCTGGGTTCCATATTCTTCGGCGGAGAGGGACTCATCCTGCAGAAGTTATCCGGTGCAGGAATGGCATTCATCCACGCATGCGGTGACTTCAATATCATCGATCTCAAGCCCGGACAGGTATTGAAGGTCTCGACCTCCAATGCGGTCGCATGGGAGGAGACCGTCAAATACGATATCGCATCCCTCGGTATCAAGAACGCCTTCTTCGGCGGAGAAGGTCTCTTCGTAACCACTCTGACCGGTCCCGGAAAGGTAGTCATCCAATCCATGACCATCAACGATCTGGCAATGGCACTCATCCCCTACCTCCCCCAGCCCAGCAACCGAGGTGAGTCATCGTGGATAATGGAAACTTTCTCGCAGTGATATCGCTCCTGCTTCCGATCTCGTTCATCATCCTGCTCATCGCGGCATACTCTGCAGGCATGATCGATCTGTTCGTCGTCGGTGTCGCAACAGCGATCATCATCGTACTGGTCATAGTGGTGATTGCAATGTTCTTCGTCGGTGCCCACGCATTCGTGAAGAAGAAGGATACTGTCCATTACGGTAGCAGCATGACCCTCGATGACGTCACCGAGGTCGACCGCGAGATGGAGAAAAAGTAAAACTTATTTCCGGTGTCTGGCACACCGGATTTCCTTTTACTCGGTGATGAGTCTGTCGCCGGGTTTCTTTTCAACAGAAAGCAGCACCAGTATGAATGCGAGGGCTGCTGCGCCGAACATGATCATCCACAGGGTCGTGAAGTCCTTTAGAAGGTAGGTGCTTCCCATGATTGCTGCGGCGATTGTGGTGCAGACGGAAGATCCGAGGAACAGGAACGTGTTGGTTGCGGATACTGCGGTCCCCGCGATTGCGACGGGGTACCACTCCTTGACCTGCGTGAAGGATAGGGACATGAATCCTCCGAAGAATCCGAACAGGAAACATACGAACATCCAGAACCAGTAGCTATCGATCTTTCCTGCCTGGAGCCAGAGCACGGCCCAAATGCAGAGATAACAGAAGGTGCCGAATGCCATGGCGGTTTTCTTGGATTTCAGGATGCCTCTTCCGGAGAGGATTCCGATGGTGACCGTGCTGAGGATCTTTCCGATACCGATCAGCGTGATGAACCATGCGACACTGTAGGCGAAGCTGTAGCAGTCCTTGAAGTAGTATTTGGCCCAGGTCCCCTGGAACACCATGATGGAACCGTATACGAGGAAATATGCCAGTGCCATGGTCCAGAACTTCCTTCCGCCGGAGAACACCAGTTTGAGTCCTTTAAGCAAAGGCATCTTCGCATCGGTCCTGTCGGAGATGGGCGTCCCCTCCTCGTCCGCAATGATCTCATCGATACCGGGAAGATTCTTGTCATGGGGGTGGTCCCTGACGACGAGCAGGATGAGCAGTGCCAGGATGAAGGTGAGAACTCCCAAGAAGACGAAGACGTTCCTCCAGCCTCCGATGGATTCGGACAGGAGCTCCAAAGGTGCGGAAGCGGCGATAGCCCCTACGTTTCCTACGGCGATGACGATGCCGTTAAGCTGGGGGAAATCGGGTTTCTTGAACCATACGGAGATGATCTTCATCAAGGGGATGTACACGATGGCCATTCCCGCGGCGATGAACATCTTTCCGAGGACAATCATCCAGAACGCATCACCGAATGCCGTTAGCAGGGATCCGATCCCTGCGATGGTCATGAAGATGAACGAGGCCTTGCGGGGGCCGAGATGATCTGCAAGAAGTCCGCTGGGGATCTGCATCGCAGTGTATGTCCAGAAATAGACGGAACTCAGTATTCCAACGGTACCTCCGACGTCCGTCACGATGTCCTTTCCAAGGATACCGACGGTCATCCTGTGGAAATACACGAAGAAGTAACAGCAAAGCAGTACAAGGAAAACGTACCACCTGTAGGAATAGAGCTTACTCTTGGTATGTTCATCTATCATGTGCTGTCCGTCAGTGCATGATAATAATTCCCTATTAAAGCAGAATCGCACAACGCTTTAATAGGGTGGTTTTTGGAGTTTCAGATGAACGGCAGTAGGGAACTGTCGACTGTTGCAGCGATACCGATCATCACGACGACGATGAGGATTACGAACACAACGGAGAAGATGACTGCTGCCAATGCTCCTACTCCTGCCATATGTGCGTTTTTGGGCTGTTCGTCTCTCCAGACCAACCAGAGAATTAATCCTACGACGGGGAGGAGGAAACCAAGAACGGCCCATCCGATGCTTCCAGTGTCCTGGGATTTGGGTGCGGCCTGTGTCTGGCTGGTGCTGGTCGTGTTGCCTGCTCCCACCGGCGTACCACATTCGGGACAGAATTTGTCATCCTCCGACATGGAGGCTCCACATTTGTTGCAGAACGGCATTTATTCCACCTAATCTCGGATTAATCTAGGGTTATATACTATTTTGCCGAAGTTGGTTGTAGGTCCATAACGAATTATGACAATAGCTTAGTCGACGCATATTCAGGCAATCTGTATTTTTGTCGAATAGTTTGTTCATTTATTTATAAACTATTCGACATTGAACGTATACAAGGGTATATGAATAATCGACTATTGTCCGATATGTAAGAATAGGACGTGCCTCGATGGAAACACAGGACATCATTGCGTTGGTTATCGTTTATCTCATTATCGGAGCAGCACTGGTTCTCAGCCTCCTCGCAGAGAAGAAAGGTTGGAACAAGGATGCCACCCGCAAGATCGTTCACATCGGAGTAGGTTCCTTCATTTGGATCTGGTGGGCATTCACCGAGTATTGGATCATGCTCGCCTTCTTCGCGATACCCTTCGAGATCATCCTTATTCTCGCAGCCATCCCCGGAAACCCTGTGTCCAATTCCAAGCTCGGAGAGCTTTCGAGCGACAAAGGTCACCGCTGGGGACTCGTGTTCTATGTTGCCACCATTATCATCATGGTCGTATGCTTCAACAGTTCTGAGTGTATCTTTGGCGCACACTGGATGGCCGCCACAATCGGTATCGTTGCAATGACCCGTGGAGACGGATTCGGAAGCGTAATCGGAAAGAAGTACGGAAAACACAAGATTATCCATGGCAAGTCCCTCGAGGGAACCATCGGTGTCTTCGTTGCTACCTTCATCTCCGCCATGGTCATGATGATGCTCTACAGCTTCCTGTTCCAGAACCCTCCCTTCGGATGGTTCGTCAATGCACAGGTCGTGGAGTTCCTTCCCGCACTCGGATATGCTGCGGTAGCAGGTATCCTTGCAGCAGTCCTTGAAGCGGTCTGCAACGGAGACTACGATAACCTTGTCATGCCTTCCTGTATCGTGGCCGTTCTGATCCTTCTCGGTCTCTGAAAAAACTGTGGTGGGTTGTACTAAGGCGAGTATTGATAGATGATCTCAGAAATAGTCAGCTGATTTGATCAGATCGATTTCTGCATCTTCCCGAGGACCTTAATAAAGATCCGATACTCCTCTTCGGTGATATCATCAAAGTCGACTGTGATCTTGCGCATGAGTCCCAGGAGAATGTGATCGCTGAGATTTTTTCCTTTGTCCGTCAGTTTAACAGAATAGGATCTACCGTCGATCTTCTCGCCAAGCTCTACCAAGCCTTTTTCGGTCAAGGAACTGATGGCCCTTCCGGTGTTGGCCTGATTGGTGGCACAGAGTTCACTAAGTTCGCTCTGAGTGCGGGGACGCTCTACTAGCAGGAGGAAGTACTTAATCTCCTTCTTGGTAAGCTCAGTATGGTTGCTAGCATGTTCGAAAAGTATGTCTATTGAACGATTTCCAAATGCAATCTGCCCAGGCCAGATTTTTGCTAATTCGGAACCGTCGGTTTTTGACATATTCGCCACAATATCCCAATACCATAAAAGGGATTGGTATCATTAAGCATACCTCACATTGGATTATTCATCTAACTCTAAATACATGTTTGACTATGTCAAATATATACTTGATAAAATCAAGTATTCTGGATGAATAAAATGAAGAAAATCGACAGAAAGGATGTTAACGTTCTTTTGGGCGATCCCAAGGCAGCAATCATCGCGTTGGCGATGCCCATGTTCGTTTCGTACCTGGTAAGTCAGGTCAATCTATATGTCGATACATTCTGGACCTCGGGATTGGGATCCCTTGCGACATCCTCTATATCCACCGTGGCACCCATTTACACGATCATAACAACCGTGGGCCTTGGTATGAGTGTCGGAGTAACATCTACGATAGCATTCCGTCTCGGAAAAGGTAACAAGGAGCAGGCATCCCTCATGGCAGGAAATGCCCTGTTGTTCGGAATAGTTATATCATACGTCGCGTCGGCGGCGGTATGGATCCTGTTCGACCCGATGATGACCTTCATGGGTGCCGACGATGTGCGTGACCTCAGTTACAGTTACATGTTGCCTTACATCCTGATGTCTGCTGCGGTTATCTGCAACAGCATCATGGCTGGTCTTCTGCGTGCGGAAGGTGCCGGCACCAAGTCGATGATAGTCCTGGTGGTCTCTGCCATACTGAATATGGCTATGGATCCGTTATTCATCTATATCCTGGACATGGGTGTCTTCGGAGCAGCATTGGCAACAACCACATCCGCACTCCTTGCTACGCTCATAGGTGTTTCTTGGTACCTGACGGACAGGATGACTCTGAAGTTGACAAAATCCTCGTTCAAATTCAATAAAGAAGCACTTGTCGAAGTATTGTCGGTGGGGGCACCAAAGACCGCTGATGCCCTGATAAACAATGTTGTGATCTTAATACAGCGTGTTTTCGTTATCGCCGTGGCAGGAACAGTAGGTGTGATGTGGTTCAATCTTCCCTGGAGATACATCGTCCTTGTGGCAGTGCCCTCCGATGCGATAACCTCCGCCCTTATCCCCGTATGTGCGGCAGCCTATGGGCAGAAACGTGTGGATAAGATGAAGGAATCGATATCCTACTGTCTGAAGATAACCTTCGCCACAACTCTGATCCTTTCCGTAATATTGTTCATATTTGCGGATCCGCTCATGTCCGTCTTCACCACCGAATCCACCATGCAGGACAACAAGGAGATGCTCGTCTGGGTGCTAAAGACTTACTCTCTGGCACTGTTCCCATATGCTTTCGGAAAACTTGCATCTGCGATGCTTCAATCCATCAAGAAGGCACTTCGTTCCACCAAGGTAACCCTCATTTGGGCGGCCATCAAACTGGGGCTTCTGGCCATCGCATCCCAGTTCAGTTTCGAGGCGATCATCTACGCGATGGTTCTGAGCCACTATGTGAACTTCGTAGTGATGATGTACTTCGCAGTCAAGGAGACACGGAAGAAATTCGTTCTCATCGAACAGGAAAATTCACTGACTAACGCTACAATCTAAGAGGAATAATTATGGCAGAAGAGAAAAAACTGGAGACGATCGGAGACTACTGGAGCATGCGTTCCGAAGGGTTCTCCGAGTATATGCTCGCACATCTAGCAGAAACCGAACAGGACCTTCACTTTAGAAGGATCTATGATTTCATCGGCGACCGCAAACTGAAGGTTCTTGATATTGGATGCGGACCCGGAATGTTCTCAATCGCACTTGGGAAGAAGGGACAGGATGTCACAGCCATCGATTATTCTGACGGAATGATCGCCAAGGCAAAGCAGAATTGTGAAGAGGCCGGAGTCCCTGCCAACATTATGAAGATGATTCCTATTATCGCAGCTATAGGGGCCAGTGTAACCGGCTTAAAGAAATTGAGCCATGAATCACCGTTGGTATTGAGGTCAAGAAGTCGGATAATCTGGCCTGTTACCGTTGTGCCGACATTGGACCTCATCGTATCCCGCAAGGTAGTTTGGAATCTTGAAGATCCTGCAGCTGCCTACGGAGAGTGGCTTAGGGTTCTCAAACCCGAGGGAAAGATCATGCTCTTCGATGCAAATTACTTCCTGTACATGCATGATGAGGAATATGAGCAGGCAAACGCGGCAATGAAAGCCCAGATGGCACCCAAAACCCCTGAAGTGGCAAGGTCGATGCAGGGTGCCGATCCCAACATTCTTTGGGGATTCGCAAAGGAGCT
>JAKSHV010000051.1 GCA_024399225.1 archaeon
CTCTTTCTTTCTAGTTGAGTTCTCAGGATTGCATTCCTTTCCTCGCACCCCATCTTAAAAAAAACTCATGGGATCCGATCTCCCCTTTTCAAGACCCAGACATCATATACTGGAAATCAATCGCATTGTACGATAAGATGACCTCTGACTCCAGCATCTCACCTCCGAAACACACGTGGTGGTACCGTTCGTTCCTCGCTGTCATGAGACCGTTGGTCCTGCCACTGATCAACAGGCATTTCGGAATCCGTACCGAGAGATACAAAGGAGAAGTACCCGGACCCTGCATGGTGATGTTCAACCATGTCAGTGATTACGATCCGTTCGGAGTGCTCCAAGGTTTCGCCCACTACACCAGATATGTCGCGAGCGACGCACTCGTCCGCAAAAGGAAGATGCGCATCCTGTTCGGTATCGTATCCGATTTCATCTACCGCAGGAAGGGAGAGAATGGGGACAATGTCGTCAGATCTGTGAAGGCCACCATCGACAAAGGCATCCACGTATGCATGTCCCCCGAGGGCGGAGAATCCATCAACGGAACCACCGCATTCATCAGACCCAGGACCGGAAGCATGATCAAAGAGGTCGGCTGCGGACTTGTCACCTTCAGGATGGAGGGAGGTTACTTCATGAGACCCAGCTGGTGCAGGCACCGCTTCAAGGGCCCCATGTTCGGAAAGGTTGTCGGAACCTATTCCAAGGAACAGCTTGCAGACATGACCGCGGAGGAGATCAACGACCTCATCTACCGTGACCTTTACGTCAACTCCTACGAGTGGCAGCGCGAACACATGATCGTCTATGAGGGAGAGCGCCGTGCGGAACGCATGGAACAGGTACTGTACACCTGTCCCAAGTGTCACAGGATCAACACCATCCACAGCGACTGTGACGATGTATACTGCGACGCATGCGGTTACAGAGTCAAAGTGAACAAATACGGATTCTTCGAGGGAGAGGATCTCGTCTATGACAACCTCTACTCCTGGGATGTATGGCAGCGTGACCTCATGTTCTCCAAACTTGAGGAGTTCAAAGCAGATCCCGAGAAGGTCATCCTCTCCGACAGCGGACAGGTCCTCAAAGGTCTGAAGGACAACTACCCCTACGTCATCGAGGAGGATGTAACCATTTCCATGTCCGCCGCAAGGATATCCATCGAAGGCAAGGTGACACATATCGATCTGCCTCTTTCGGAAATCAAAGGTGTGACTGTAGTCTCCAGAGAGGATATCGGGATTACCTTCGGCGACACCTACTACCAGATCGGTAGTGTCATCCCCCGTTCGGGTGTGAAGTACAAGCAGCTCATGGCAATGCTTCGCGGACGCCCGTATCTCTGAAACAGTAACCGACCGGGTCCAGTATCACGGGCCCGGCCTAACCTTTACACCAAGTATTCTCGAAAAGCAATATATTGCTCCGGCATGATTATGATGTATGAGCACCCGTAGCATCCTGATCGGTATGGTGGGATTCGTCATCGCGGTTATGGTATTCGCATCCAGTGCATACCTTTATTCCAACAGCATCCTCGAGACCCTCGGTCAGGTCGTGGTCTACCTTATGGGCATGAGCATAATCTGCGGACTGCTTCTGTACATCTATGTGAAGATCACCTCAAGGTCCATCTTCGACCCCCTCGACATCATCGAGGAGATTCCCGAAGACTGAGTTCTCACACTTTTTTGATGGTCTCGAATGTGTTGAAATCAGGACGTTTCACCAACGAATAGAGGATTGTGAATCCGTCGTAGAATGCCACCGGGATCTGCAGCAGGAACATCAGAACCGATATGCTGGGTCTGCGCATGTGGAGAGCACCGAACTGATAGTACGCATAGAAGTTGACGAAGTTGATGATGCACATCAGTACGATGTAGTTGCTGAGTCCGTCGGCGAAGAACACCATGAAGGGGAAGATCGCAAGGAGGATCAGTCCGGCCACGCCGTTGAAGTACATGTACATGTAGAAGAACCAGGTCTTGAAGCTGAGTCTTCTGACGACGCCGTCGTTGTGGAGCAGGGACCAGAACCACCTGCGGCGCTGTTTGTAATAATCCCTGGCGGTAGTGGGCGGTGCGATGAAGATGTTTCCCATTGGAATGTGCCCAAAGGTGTATTTCTCGGAGATCTTGAGTCCCATGATGAGGTCCTCGGCACCGTATGTGGCATAGTCCCAGCCAATCTCATACTCGACGTCGGCCCTGATGACTATTCCCTCTCCGTGTACGAACTGGGGTTTGTTCTTGAGATTGCAGTGCCTGCACCAGGCCTCGCAGTTTGCGATCCTGATGATATCCGACATGGAAGAGAGAAGGTGCCTTCCGAATGCCCTGAGCCTTATGCATCCCTGTGCACCTTCCTTGGTGAGGTAATCCCTGACATATTCCAGATATTTCTTGTCGACGATACTATCATCGTCGAGGTGGCAGATGTAGGTCTCCTTACCGTATCCGAGACGATGGAGTTCCTCGATACCGTACTGCATCGCACGCATCTTGCACTTCGAACCTTTGGCGGTCTTGTAATCGGCGGGGACGGTGATCATCCTGCATCCGTAGTTGAAATGGTCGTGAGCCTCCTTCACCACGTAGATCTCCAAAGCGACCCTGTAGCTTCTGATCTTCTTGATGATCTTCTCCACCACATCTGTGGCCATTCCGTTGGTGGTGATGGCAACGATGACGTTGTTTGGAGTGCTCAGACGTTTCTCATTTTCGACCATATGGTGGTCGTCCGAGATCAATGCCACGATGATGAGGTACAGCTGATAGACTGCGAACGGCGTATACAGCAGAATCATAATGAAGAAGACCAGTTCCCACGGCTGCGTTGTGTGGGTGACCGAATATGCTGCATCAAGTATACGCACCATGGTAAGTAATCTGCATATCATTTATTGGCTCTTCGGTCAACAGAGTATCCTTGTCCAAATCAGGACAGAAAAAGATAATATCTGACAGTCGGTTTTCAACATATGGAGAAGGTCGATAGGAACTATATCGCACTGGCTGTCATACCGGTTCTCATCGGTCTGCTGGTCTGTTTTCTGATTGGAGACATTCTGGATTCCCTTATCATCGTCATCTCCATCGCCGTGTGTGTGCCGATCGCCACCATGGGCCTTTTCATGTATCTCGAAGGCAGAGGATATAGATTCATCAACGGCATAGACTGGTCCGAATTCACACAGGAGGAGAAACGCGACCTCTCTTCCTACGTCGGAAAATTTCTCGCTATCGGAAGCGTCATGCTCCTGATTGCCCTGAACATCCTTCTCGATTACACGATAATTTCCGCCATCATGATCGTCGTCTCCATCGGACTCATGCTGTTCCCGATCGGGAAGGTGTATGCCGGCAGCAAGGTCGGACCTATGCCCGAGTTCGGCAGGAACAAGAAAGTTGTCTATTCGGCAGTGATGCTTGTGATCATGTTCGTCGCGGCATTCGGACTGGGTTCCATAAACATGGCGAGCGGCACGGTCACCGTCGATCTAGGCGATGATTCGTTTACTGTCAAGGCACCCATGTTCAACGAGACCTTCACCTATTCTGAAATCGATGAACTGGAATATGACCCAGACTTCGACAAAGGTGACCGCATGGGTGGATACGGCACTCCGACCATTAGCAGCGGAAAATACAAGAACGCTCAGTTCGGAACGTATCGCCTTGCATCCTACACCAAGGTTGATCCCTGTGTCTGGATCAAATACCACGGAAGCTACTATGCGTTCAACCAGACCCCCGATGACGAGACCCGTGACCTGTACGAACAGCTCAGGGTCAAGACCGGTCTCTGAAAAGTTACATATCATCCGTGATAGGATACCCTATCCGATGCGCCAGTATCCTTTCGTCCACAACCGTGATCCCTCACGCAGGTTCTTCGCCTTCGACATGTTCGAGACCCTGGTGAGAAACAAGAAAGGTACCGTGGAACCGATCTTCGAAACACTGTGCACATACTACCCCGGCATCGAACCTTCCGACATCAGTCACTGCTACCACACATTCTCCCGCGGATTCAAAGAGACTCACAAGAACAGGGAACTTCCCATCGATGAGATCATCCGCCACCTTGATTCGACCTTCGGTTTCAACAATGACCCAGTGTCCATGGAGAAGCCCCTCCTGAGGGACAATCACATCTATGGATTAGGTGAGGATGTGAAGGAAGTCCTCGAGTATCTCAGAAGGAAAGAATACAGGATAGCGGTTCTCAGCAACACGAGATATCATGAGTTCACCCTTAGAGGAATCTTGGAGGATGAAGGCATCTCCGACCTCGTTGACATCGTGGTGACCAGTGCCGATATGGGCTGGAGAAAGCCAGCTCCCGAGTCTTATCAGGCCGTTCTCGATGCGCTCGGTGCAAAGGCATCCGAATGCTTCTTCTGCGGAGACACCGCTAGCAAGGATTACTACGGCCCCCTTGCCGTTGGAATGAAGGGCGCTGTTCTTCTAGATTACAAAAACGAAGAGTCGGAGAACCTTGTAGGAAAAGTGGATTCGATAAGGAAACTGCCCGATCTTTTCGAGAATCCTCTTCAATGACTCCTCGCTTTGCTTCTACTTTATAACCTTTGTGGAATCTATTTGCTATTTTGATATTAGCAATCAAAATCTCCGACAGGAATTTACTTGCTCTTTTGACATTAGCAACGTAAATTAATTCGAATAAATCCAACCATAATGAGCTTTTTAACCCCTTCAAAAGATTTGTTTCGCATGCACTCTTCAGAACAGACTCACACAGGAAACTACGTCCTGATAAGGTGGCAGAACCTTGTGGAACCGTACATCGAATGGGTAGGCAACGAGCTCTACAACATCTCCTTCAACGGCAAATCATTCACCTTCAATGAGAGATGCATTCATCAGATCTACCGTTCCGGATGGATCTCCTTCGACCCCTCTACCAAGAGTTTCACCTCTAACTTCCAGTACCCCGGACTAGGTTCCATCGTGGAAGACATCGTTAAGAGCAGATACTTCCGCAACAACTGAAAAACCATGCCGGAGAAATCCGGCTTTTTACACTTTCTCTTTTTGTCAAAGAAAACTGATTCTCGCATTGTAGTATCTTGCTTTTATCTACTGAAAATCGCACCTCATCCACATGACCAAAGTCATGTACACCGGAAACGGAAAGGAGGCCCAGTAATGGGAGACCGCATCATCATCGACATCACCGACGGAACCTCATACACTCCGTCGTTCTACGGCCACTGGTGCGGCCTGAGGGCAGTCAAGGTCCTCAACGATCTTGTGAAGGAAAGATACGACAACGGAATGCACAGCCTGTTCTGCAACTTCATCGTCGAGATCATGGAGAGGAGACCGCAGAAGTTCTCGTACTACGGGTACAACCACGGAGATGCCGAAGGTGCGGCCGACTGGGACAACTACACCTGGTGCTTCAACTTGTCCACCATGAAATGGACCACCACGGACCCCCAGTTCGAAGGCAGGGAGCTCACCATCGAAGAATCAGATGAATTCGGGAAGAAATGCAGACCATGTCTCTATCGCGAGTGCAAATGCGAGGAATACGGAAGCAGGAACTGCTCCCTGAAATACAAGGAAGCACAGAACCTCTGATCGGAGATGCGGGGTTCCGCCAATATCCCTAAATAAGGATTGTTGGTTGAATGATTAATGGAATCCCGCAGCTCCGTCATCAAGAATGTCATTGTAGGCGCCGTGATCGGCGTCACTTCCATGCTCCCCGGAATATCGGGAGCAACCATGGCGGTTGTTTTCGGGATCTATGAACGTCTCATCCGTGACGTCGCCAACCTGAAGACCTATCTCATCAAGGATTTCGGATTCTTTCTCGCAATCGCAGTTGGTGCCCTGGCAGGAATGCTTGTGTGCGCCAAGGTCCTCAAGGGAGTTCTCGACACATATCCCGTAGAATGCCTTCTGTTCTTCATCGGACTCATCGCCGGACAGCTCATCCCCCTTACCAGGGATGTGAAGAAGGAAAGCAACGGATTCGTATATTCCAACGGTCAGAAACTTGCTTTCTGTGCCGGACTCGCCATGATGGTCGTCATGGTCATTTTCACACTCATGTCCTCCGGAACCGATGTCGAGGTGGGACATGACGTCGCAGGAATCGCCATCATGTTCCTCGTCGGAGTCATTGTTGCAATATCGGCAATACTTCCCGGACTCAGCCACTCCACCATACTTCTGGTGTTCGGACTGATGAACGCATTCCTTGCAGTCGTCGGAGATATGGACTTTGTACTTCTCGCGCCTATGGGCATCGGTGCCGTCGTTGGTGCCATCGGATTCGCCAAGATCTTCCAGAAGGCACTTGAGCTTCACCACCTCACTGCAATGATGTTCATCTTCGGCCTGACCATCGGTTCCGTTGCGGTAATCGCCGCAAGTGCAGTCACCTGCAGCCCTGGTGTGATCGATGTCATCATCGGTGCAGTTCTGCTCATGCTGGGTCTTTTCATCAGCGTATACTCTGACAGGGCTGGAAAGAAGACCGAATGAGAAAAGTTGGGGAGGTCCGTACCAGACTATGGATGGTAGGATGCTGAGGCACGGACCTTGTAGAACGGAACACGGTTGGGGTTGCATCCCGTTCTTGCTATTCTTAGATTTCAAGAACGGTATATAAGCGAAATTGGGGGAGATGACCGAAAGTGACCGAAAGTAAGAATTTCGGCCCTTTCGGGCCGATTTGAGTGGTTTCAGTGGTAATGGCGCATCTTTGCGGCGATGCCCCTCTTCATCTGTTCCATCTCTTCACCGCACATGACGGCGACTCCGACACCTTTGATGACTCCGTTGCAGACTGCGACGATATCGTCTCCGATGCGGATGTTGTGGTCGGCCTTGACGACTCCGACAGCGAACAGACTTCCCTTGAGTTCGAAATCCATGATCTCCACGATGTTCTTTCCGAGTTTCACAAGGATCTCGGCCCCGTCGGGAGTGAGGGAGAACATGGACCTCTCTGCGGACATCATTCCGAGCTGGACCTTCTTTCCGTCGATGTTGCGGAGGATCTTCCAGTAGGGATATTTTCCCATGGTTGTAGTGTCACCCTCAAGAAGTGCATCAGCCACATCCTTTC
>JAKSHV010000052.1 GCA_024399225.1 archaeon
TTGTAGATGTCCGCGTTTCCGAAACGGTATCCGTCGTACCATTCCTTGGCCTCCGCGAACTTTTCGGGTTGTCCGTAGTCAGTGCAGATCTGCCTGACCTCGTCATCGGTGAACCCGTACATCTCGTCGAACCTCTCGCTGAGGATGTTGTTGATATACAGATTGTTCAGACCGCTGAAGATGTTCTCCTTGGCAATCTGCATGATACCCGTCACCACACCCATCTGGAGGGAGCTGTTTCCTTTCAACAGGGGTGACAGTACGCCCCTGATGAATGATAGTACCTCGCGGCGGAGTTCCGAATCGGAGATGTTGTTCACGGCATTGTCGTACTCATCGATAAGGACGACGACCTTGGTTCCGTGGTGTATCTCGAGCATGGAACACAGGTCGGCAAGGGCGTTCATGGAGTCGACGACGGTTTTCCCGCCACAATAGAGCTTTCTGTACAGGTTCCTGCTGGCATCATCGAGACTGGTTGATTCCGAGAGATAACCAAAACTTCTGAACAACCAGAAGAGTTTCTTGTTATAGGATTCGATGAAGCTATCGAAATCCGGAACATCATCCAATCTGAGGTCGATCGAAATGACGGGAAAGGCGTTCCTGTATGCATCGTATTCGGGATGGTTGGAGATCCCCAGGCCGTCGAACCATTTGTTCCCCTTGTACTTGATGTTGAAGAAGGCATCGATCATACTGAGGTTCAGGGACTTTCCGAAACGGCGGGGCCTTGTGTAGAGGAATACCCCTCTTTTGTTCTGATCGAGAATCTGTCCGATAAGCATGCTCTTATCCACATAGTAGAAGTTGTCGGAACGCAGTTCCTTGAAATCCTGGATGCCTATCGGGAGCGACTTCATGATTTTACCTAACGTTTTCTCTTGATATATAGGTACTCAAACCAATGGCGTCTATAATATATTCACGATGCTCCGGACTTCTCCGGAAGCTCCGGAGAATCCTCTCCCGTCTTCTCGGGGGTCGCAGGTGCTTCGGACATCGGGGAAAGACTGCTGCATTCCTTCAGCAGCTCGACGCTTCCCTCCTTGCCCCTCTTCGAACCGATGGCCTTCCCGAGGACGTTGAACGCATTCTGCACATCAAGCGAATCGGAGTTGAGATAGTATTTGGAGGTGGTCCTCGAGTCGGTGTGGCCGAGGATCTTCTGCGCGGTCTTCGTGTCTATGCCGTTCCTGTTCATGACCGATGCCATGGAACGTCTGAGCATATGGGGCGTGATGTCCCTGATCCCCCATTTCCTGCAGAACTTGGCGAAGAAGTTGGTGACGGAGTCGGGATGCATGGGTTCGTGGGCGTTGTATACGTTCTTGAATACGTATCCGACACCTCCCTCCCGCTGCCTCAGTTCCCAAAGCATCCCACGAACGGGCTCGGTGAGGGGTTCGTCCCTGGTGGACATGTTGGTCTTGGTGTATCCCACCTCCACCCCGCCTCCGATGACCTTGGATGCCGACTGCACCACATAGAACCTGTTGCCTGCGAAGTCGACGTCCTTCCAGGCGAGGGCACAGGCCTCGCTCCTCCTTATGCCCGAGTATGCGAGGAGGTACACCAGGCACCGCCACTTGAAGTCCTCCGTGTCCATAAGGTCCAGGAATGCGGAGATCTCCTCCTCCCTCAGAGCCTTGACTATCTTGACCGTGTCCTTCGGTGCGATTCCCTTTCCGAGGGCGGGATTGTCAGGGATGATCTTGTCGTATTTGGCCTGATTCAGCACCAGCCTCACCAGTTTGTGGGCGGCTTTTCTAACAGAGTCCGACCTTCCGTTGTCGGACATCCATTTCTGGTATCTCTGCAGGAGGTCCCTGTCGATGTCCTCCAGCTTCACGTTCCCGAGATAATCCTTCACATGCTTCCTGTACACGATCTGGTATCCCTGCAGCGTGGCGGCTTTGATGTTGAGCTCCTTCTTCAGATACCTTTCCTCGTAGTACCTGGAGAAGGTTATGGTGGAGTCGACGCTGTACCTCTTGTGGACCACGGACTGGATGAACTCCGCCCTCTTCTCCTCCACCCATGCCTTCAGCTCGCGCGAACGGATGTTCTTGATCGAATATCCCTCGGGAGGATCCGCGTGGGTACGGACGGTCTTCTTCAGTTCCGATGAATATACCTGGAAGGTGAAGCGCAGCGTTCCGTCCGAACGCACCGAGTACGTCACGTTCTTGCAGAACTGCTTCACCTCCGACATGTTCAGTCCTCCCCCGGTTCATTAAGGAATCTGCTGCGTGGCCCCCTTTTTGCATACATATTGCGGTGAAGATCTGGAGGAAAAACCAGCTCGAAACCATCGCACTCATCAAATACATCGGGATCGAAGAAGTGGCACAATTCGGGCATAGTGTGCAAGGCCTCCTGTTTCAGGGCGTGTAAAACTTTAAGAAGTTGTTCTCTGGCGACAGGTTCCATGGATCTATAGGGAAATTCTACAGCAGTGCAGTGATAGCTATATGCCTCATCTACTGAACGGAAATATGCTGTGACCGCACTGACAAATTCCCAATGTTCCAATAAGAAATTACCCACAGCTGCTTCGAGACATAATGCGTCCGATGCAGATACGGATTCATCCATGAGAAGAAATCTTTCAGAATCTTTTGCCGAAAAGTCCAGGTCATGGTGCTTATTCAATCTGCCTGCACCCTCGCTCTTTTTCAGTGCATATTCACCCATGAGTACTTTTACGGACTCTGGATCGAAATATTTCTTGTCATAATACCTCGATGTTGGTTCAAAACCGTTCGGAAATCCTTTTCCACCGGTGGCAGATTCCATGTTTTTTACTGCCTTCCTGCTGAATTTACAGGAATCTCCTTTTTCGACATTACCAAGATATCTCGCGGAAGATTCTCCGATCAGCCAAGCGATGTCGACTTCGAAATAATCGCTTATCGATTTCAGAACATTTAGCGAAGGTGCACTCTCTCCCGGACTTATGAGACTCAGAACCGTCTTTGGTGCCACGTCGATGCGCAGTGCCAGTTCCCTTGCGGAGAGGTTGTTCTCGTTCATCAGGGTCAGGACCTTCTCCGATATGGAGGCGGTGAGCTCCGTGACGTTGCCTTTCGTTTTCATTGTATTTTGCAAGTCGTATGTCTTATATTAAATTGATTACTTTAAGAAAAACCGATTTCATGGATATCTGTCGAAATAACAATTAACAAGTGGATTTTTATGCGTAATCTTTATAATTTCCATTAAATTTTACCTATTTCGACGTTCATGTTTTCGGGAAACCGATTACAAAAATAAACGTAAGAAGGACCGGTTGTGTTGTCGGACCCGGTGCCGACTGGCTGTTGGGAATAGGCGGCCTATTGCATACGAATGAAAAGTCATCCGAATTTGGAATGTAAGGATGTATTGGACGGATGCAAAAAAACAGAGATCACATGTCAAAAGATGTTGATTCAGTCAGAACACCTTCCCTGGTCACGATACCGTGTGCCGTGAGGAGGATCAAACAGCTTAACAAGAACTGCTACGCGACCGAAAGCATGCTGAGGACGGCCGTCAACCAGGGCCGTCTCTGGCACCTGCAGACAGGAAACAGGGTGCTCATCGACTGGGAGTCGACCCTGGAATACCTCATGCCAAAGACAGGGAGGGATACCGATGGTTCCGACTCCTGAGCCCAACCTTTTCAGAGAATTCCTCGGAAGGATCCCTTCCGACGGAAAGGACCGTGTCGTGATAATAACCCGTTCCGAAGGGGATGCCGAGGCACTGGACTCCATCGGGTTCGATGCCTATGCCGTGGGCCTGTTCCCCGGAAGGTTCGTCAGGAACCTGAAGGAGCTCGCCTCGGAGAAGACCGAGCTTCCCCCGATGGTCATCCTGCTCGGAATAGGTTCGGACCACACGGCCGAGGGTGCGAACATCTACCGTTTCGTCCGCCAGAACGCACCCATCGTCCTGTGCGACACCTCCGCGGGGATGTTCCTCCCCGACGACAGTACGATGTCCGTGGAAGAATACATCGGCGATCCCTCCCACGGACTCGGCGATGGTCACATCCTGCATCACAACCTGCAGTACGAGATAACCTGTGCCAGATCGCTCCGTGATGCCATGTACGGAGACCCGGGGGACTGCTTCTCCCGTGCGCTGGAAGCGGATATCGGGACCTTCAGGGGAAGGGCATGACACGGCCCACCTGTTTCGGGGATTCCGCGGTGTTCTGCACCGACATGGTGACAAGGACCATATCCTCGGACAATGCCGGCCTCTGGTCGAGGGAGGGCGTGGCCGCCGGAGTCAACAGTTCCCGCGGAACCGTCGTGAACATAGGGCTGTGGGTTCCCGGAAGGGACCGTCCCCAGATCTCCCCTTTCGATATCTGGGTCATGCGTGCCTGCGATTCCCTCTACCTCAGGTCGAGGACCTCGGAGGAACTGAGGATTCAGCCCGGAACCCTCTACCGCGAGATGATGATGGATCCGGAACTCAGCCACATCCCCGCCGACATCTACGGGAAACTCTACGATTCCCTGAGGAAGCTGTCGTCGGTGTATCTCACCCTGACGGCACCTGCAAGGGGGAAGGGACCCTCGGCCCTCACGGAGGGGAACGTGAAGGAACGTCTCCTCCCTGTCAGGGTGTCCTCGGACATCGTCACCGATCACACATCGTTCCTGGAGATCTGCGGACCTTCCGCGGTCTACTCCTTCTATGCCTCGAAACTTGGACAGTACTCGTGGGTCGGAAGGGACTGGTTCGTCTCGGACGGAAGGCAGATGCGCACCAGGGACGGACTCATCAGGGAGGCATGCATCCGCAGGGTCCTCGATGCGAAGGAGATGATGTCCCGCAGGAAGGGGAAACCCCTTTCGGTGGATACGGCGAAGATTGCACGCTCCCTCTTCCCCGATGCATCGGCGAGAAGGACGAGGGCCAACACCGCCATCGTCACGGACATGATGGATGCGGTCTGCACCGCGGCCGCGAAGGAGAAGGATGTGATCGGAGGGCACAGGAAGGAGGACGGATCGGTGGTACTGCTCCCTTTGGCGGAACGGAGGAACCGCAGGCCCGAGGTAGCAGATTACGGTTCAAAGGTCGCTGAATACTGCACATGGGTAGCAGATTACGGTCGAAGGGTAGCAGATTACGGAACAACGGTAGCAGATTGCGGTATTGCCAGTGCTGCTTCCATATTATGCATATCATCAGATAATGCATGTGCCGGGAGGGTGCCCCCGTCTTGCGCCGGGCTCCCTCCGGCCTTTAACGAGGCGGCGGTACCGTGACCCTGCAAGGGAGGAGGGCAGAGCTCATCGGAGCGGTGCTGAACAACTGCACCGAACCCGGAGGATACCTTCTCGACATGATCGCGGGCTCCGACGGCACCGTGTTCAGGGATTCCCCCGTATGCCAGTATGATCCCTCCGATACGGAAACGGGGAAGGTGCTGATGGAACTGGGAACCTCCTTCGACACAGAATGTCCGATGGCCGTCGTCCCCGATGACGACGGGGAGGGATTCACGCTGTTGCAGAAGGACGGAGACGGTTTCCGCCGGGAACAGCAGAGGCCTTTCAGGGGTTCGGGACACATCAACGGCCTTTCCAATCTTTCCGATTTCGGTACCGTGATGATCGTTCCGGGCGAACCGGACAGGCTGCTGATGGAGGAACTCGGCATACCCGCCGTGTCAGTGAACGGACAGTGGGACACGCTGAAGGACGAACTGAGACGCCTTAAGGGGGAGAACGGAACCCTGCCCGTGCTAGGCATCTTCATCGGCAATTCGAGGGAGGACCGCGACCGCAGGAGGGGACTCGTCTCCTCATTGGGGGATGTGACCGCAAGGTCCTTCGTCCCCACCTGTTCCGAACTCGGCATTCCCGGATGGATCGAGGATGACGGATTCGCTCCGTTCGAATGCTTCCGTCTTTCCTGCATGCACGGGCATCCGGAAGCACTGAAGGAGTATGTCACGAAGCTGAACGCGAAACTGTCGTTCGATGAGGCGTGCAGGAGAGATCCAGTTCTCAGAAGCGCCGTCTCCGCGAAGATCATGGAGAAGCTCGGAATCTTCCTTTCCGGCGAAGGTCCCGGACTCCTGCCCACGGGACTGGATTCCCTCGACCGCCTTCTCAGGGGAGGGATGGATCCGAACTGCATCCATGTCATCGCGGCGGAATCGAGCATAGGCAAGACCTCGGCGGCGATGCAGATAGCGGCGAACATGGCGAAGTGTTCGGACGTGTTCTACGTCCAGCTGGACGACCATCCCGACAACTTCTATGCGAAGTTCACCTCCCAGGAGGCATACCGTACCTTCAGACGGGAGAAGAAGATCTACGGTAACAAGAGACCGGACGATGTCGTGGTCCTCCCCAGGACGCTGCGTTACAAGGCGGACACGATGAACGGGGACATGAGGGAACTGGTGGAGAAGATCGGAAGGAGGATCTCGGAAGGTCCCTCCCCCCTGTACCTGACCCCGGATTCGGGCGATCTCGGTTTCGCGGGTCACGACCGCATCAACACCGCCATGCTGACGGAGGCTGTCTCCAGACACAGAAAGGAGATCGGTCCCGAGAGGAACATCGTGCTCTTTATCGACTACCTCCAGCTGCTGAGGCCCGAGGCCGAACCCTCGGAACTCGCGAGGATGAGCGACAAGGAGAAGCTCGACAGGGTCATGCAGGACATCAGGGAGATGAGGACGCGGTACGGCGTCACGGTCGTGGCGATATCGGCCGTCAACAGGGAGAGCTACAGCAGTCCGCTGGGGATCTCCGCCCTGAAGGAATCGGGAGAGATAGAATATGCCGCGGATTACATCTACGTCCTGCAGCCCGCGGGACTGGTATATCCCGGGGACGGCTGTTCCGAGGCGGAGGCCAAAAGGACCAATGCCGAAGTCTACCGCAGGTTCAGGGAGACCCCCGACGGAGAACCGAGGTATGTGGAGATGGCCGTGAAGAAGGGCAGACTGATGAAACTGGACGGCACCGAACTCGTCAACGATCCCCGTTACGGAATCTTCGAGGACACCCCCGAATACACGGCATACCATTCGACGCATCTCGACTGAGAC
>JAKSHV010000053.1 GCA_024399225.1 archaeon
GTACTAATTGAATTGACATATTGTTTGTAGTTTAAATAGGGTTGGAAAGAAAGACAGTCTTTTGACCTGTTTCAGTTGTCCATGACGATCTGGATCTTGAGGGAACCGTTGTTGAGGATTCCCGCGGTCCTCTTTCCGTCGAAGTGGAGGGTGACCATCTCGTCGAATGCGGTGCATACCTTGTCGGAACCACTCGTGAGGGAGGGGTGGTCGCCTGCGGGGTTCCCGATCCAGATATAGGTGTAGTCGGAGCTGACGATGGCGGACTTCAGGGAGGCGGTTCCGTAGATGGTCTTGCTCTCGCCGGATGCGGTCACAGTGACCTCATTGTCTGCCAGGAGCAGGGTTGAGACATCGATCCTGATGCAGAACTTCTGTCCTGCAGGGATCTTCACATCGAACACGAAGGAGGTCTTCTTGTCGACGACGTTGTTGTTGCTTCCAGCGGTGATGAAGACTCCGTTGATGTCCTTGTCATCGGTGTTCTCAACGAACCTGAAGTCGGTGACGGAATCCCTGTTGTTGGTGTTGGTGGTTCCGGTGACGCCGACCTCATCATTCCTGGTCCTGTTGACGTCTCCGAGGACGATCTTGACATCCTTGTCGTCGCTGATGATCTGTCCCAGCGATACTGTCACAGGGTTGGAGGTGATGCTCACGGAGGAGCCGGATCCGACCATGGTGAACGTGACGGTTCCCAGAGTAGGGGCGTTGGTGGATGAAGCGTCCGCGCTGACGGTGACGGTGAATCCGACGGTGCTTCCTGCGAGGTAAGTCTTGGAAGTAGTTCCGTTCCATGTACCATTGCCGAGGGTTATGTCATCGGATCCTTCGAAGGCGAACTTCACTGTGATGTCGGGAGATGCTCCGTCGAGCCTGACCTGGATCTTCGAATCGGTGCTACCGGTGATGAGAATGGAGAGGTCCTTGGAGACGGTTCCGGAGAACCTGTAGAGTGTGTTCTGTCCAGAGGTGTACTTGGAACCAGAGATGCCGGTGTTGGCGATGTCTGATTCATAGGAAGTGCCGTCTTCGATGATGTCGATGGTGCTGCAGTCGGTACCGATCACGGTGTTCGATTCGAACGCAGAACTGTGTGCGAATGCGGGGGCCGCGAACACGGAGGATCCGATAAGGCATACAAGTGCCAGTATCATAACATGGATCTTCGCGTTCATCGTTCTCGGCCTCTTTTTTCTGTTTGTTTATTTAGATGTGTTGTGGGGCACGAAGGCCCCGGTTGGAATGGGTTTATGCTGCTGCGGTAACTACAGTCAGGGTGAGGTTGTACTTGGCAAGGGGTGCCTCGGAAAGGGTTCCAGAGGCAGTGATGACGACGGTTGCCTCCGTCTGGGCCTCGTTCATGGTGCCAGTTGCCTCGAAATCAAGCCCCTCTGCTTTCTCGTCGTTGCACACAACGTTGCAGCTGGTGACACTGAACTTCTCAGTGTTCTTAGCGTTGGAGTTGATGCTGATTGTAGCGGTCTTGACAACCTGTTTCTCTTTTCCCTCTTCAAGGGTTACAGTGTAGGAAACGACTCCATTAGTCTTCTTGGAATCGAACTGTACATAGCAGTCCTTGAAGCTGATGGTGTTTGCCCCATCGATGTCAAGTTCGTAGGACTGGACGGCGAGGTCGCCGGAGGTCTGGATGCTAGCGGAGTAGGCGTATGCTGCTCCGGTGAATGCCATTCCGCAGATCAGCAGTGCGACGAGCGGAATGAGATATTTCTTCTTGGAAGAGTTTCCTTCCATGTTGATGTCGGTCATTTCGGTTTTCTCCTTTCAGGTGTTTTTCGGGACCGGTATCGGACGGTTCCGATGTGTTTCTTGGTGGCAGTCTCTTGTTTTCCTGCCGTCGAAAGCAACCTCGAAGTCTAGGTATATAAAGCACGTGACGACAGGCTGTGGACAGGGTGTTTTTGTGGGAAAACAGAGTGTTTTCGAGATGGTGTGAAAAACGATGTGTATAGATTTTGTCCGATTTTTGCGACATTTTGTCGATTTGTCCAAATTTTGACAAAGTTATTGATCTGACAAGACCATCTTTTATCAGCCTGAATAATAGAAAAAGAGATACATCCATGATTTTTTGATAACATGTACACATTTTCAGACTTTATATCGCAAGTTTTATCCCTGTCGGAAAGGATAGCACTTCGACAGGGAGTTGACGCCCCCTCCTCCTCGGAAGGAGCCGACCACTTAAGGGCGGTCTGACTCGGTCATCTCAGATGACCAATTTCGATCCTATGAGGGATCGATTATCAGCTCACCATCATCTGTGATGATAAGCTTGAATCCCAAACAATGGATGTAACGGACAATCGTGAGATCACCCCCTACCCCTAGTCTAGGGCTCCTCAGAGTGTTTGTCTGAGGAGCTCTCTCAGACAGTCTCTTAGGGCAATACCTTGTGCGCACTCATTTGCTTAAAAGGGTCGGACTGCAGTTAGTGAGTAAGCATCCGTAAACCGAAATCAATTCTGCGGAGGCCTTTCGCAGATATGTACGAACTTTCCTTCGCGGCCTTCCATGATCTCTGAATAGACTCCGTAAACCTGGAAGATGCTTTCTTCATCAATCACATCGAGCGGGGCACCGTCGCGGAATACCTTTCCGTCCTTGATGAGAACCACACGGTCGCAGAACTGGATGGCGAGGTTGAGATCATGGAGTGCAACCAATGCTCCTGCATTGCTTTCCTTCACAGCCTTTCTGATAGCTGTGAGCGTATCAATCTGATTCCTCAGGTCCAACGCACTGGTAGGTTCATCTAAAACGTAGAATTCTGGGTTCTGGGTCATAGCCCTTGCAAGGGTGACCTTCTGCATCTGTCCGCCCGAAAGGTCGTTCACGTTGCGGTCGATCAGGTCGAAGATCCCCATGTCGTAGATGGACTTGGCGGCCATCCTGAAATCATCTTTCGAGTACGACCAGGACATGTACGGCGCCCTTCCCAGGAGGACGGCATCGAACACCTTCATGTAATCCGAAGTGGAGTAGTTCTGAGGGACATATCCCACTAGTTTGGAGAATTCCTTCGGATCGTAATCCGACACGGACCTTCCGTTGACGGTGACATCCCCGCCCATGGGCTTCAGGATGTTGCACACGGTCTTGATGAGGGTGGACTTTCCGCTCCCGTTGGGCCCCAGAACACAGACCATTTCGCCCTTGTTCACATCGAGGCTCACGGAATCGAGGACGACCTTGTCGTCGTAACCCTGAGTGAGGTTGGATACCGATAGCATCAGAACCTTACCTCCTTCTTCTTGTTGCCGATGAGCCAGACGAAGAAAATTCCGCCGAGGATATACATGATGATTCCCACTGGAAGCTCCTCGGGGCTGATGATCATCCTTGCCACGGTGTCTGAGATCAGTAGGACCAAAGCACCCAGCAATCCGGATGCGGGGAAGAGATATCTGCTGTCGTTGCCGATGAACATCCTGCACACATGGGGTGCGATCAGACCGATGAATCCGATGATACCGGTGAATGCGATGCACACGGAGGTGATGAGCGTGCAGACGATCAGCGAGGTGCTTCTAAGTCTAGGAACATTGATTCCCAGGTTGGATGCGACGTCCTCTCCTGCCGACAGGACATTGATCTTGGTGGAGAAGAACTCCAGGACGATGACTCCTGCGATGACGATGGGGATGAGCAGAATGTCCACACCCCAGCAGGCGTTCCACATTCCTCCGAGGAGCCAGAGGGTGATCTCCCTCAGTGCATCGTCGTCGGAGAAGTACTTGCACAGCGACACTCCTGCCTGGAAGAGGTAGCTCACGATAACCCCGGTGAGGATGATGGTGGACCTGGAGATGTTCCTGCGTCTCGAGAGGATGATCACGAATGCGATGCTTCCCAGTGCCGATACGAATGCAAGGGCAACCAGGAACATGTTCTTCATGAAGAACTCATGACCGAACAGCATCACCGAGCCGGTAATTCCCGTACCAAAAAGGATTCCCACAGCCGCACCGAAGGATGCCGCCGATGAGACACCCAATGTGAAAGGACTCACCAGGGGGTTCCTGAGGATGTTCTGCATCACGGCACCCGATACTGCGAGGCTGAATCCCGCCAGGATGCACAGAACGACCCTGGAACATCTGTCGTTGAGGATGATGTTGTTGTACCACCATTTCTCGGGACCGTCTATCAATCCGGGAAGGAACGCATGTCCCAGCACCTTCAGGGTGTCCATGATCGAGATCTTCACGGGTCCGATGGAGAGTGCGATGGCGGAGGTGGTTGCAAGAAGAACTGAAGTGACGACCAGGAAGGCGATCTTCCTGTTCGCCGATTTTGTGTAAATGGACTCCAGCTCCGCCACCTGCTCGGAGTATCTCTCCCAATCGGTGGCGGAACCTTCGTCGGATTTCATATGATCATGCCGGGAACTTGGTCATAATATAAGAGTAGGTGACATCGAATCCGTATTTCTCGTTGAAATCCTTCACGAGCTGGGTGTAATCGAGTCCGGTGTCGATACCCATCGCCTGTGCGATGCAGACGTATCCTATGTAGTCCCTGGGTCCGGAGAGGACATCGGTGTGGATCACGTAGATGTCCTCGAGTGCACCCTTCTTCAGCTTGGTGTAGTCATAGGAGGTTCCGCCGTAATCAAGGAACTTCTGGTAGTCAGCGGTTGCTGCGTTTCCTGCGATTCCCCTGATGAGCACAATATCGGTTCCGATGGTCTGTCCGTTGTTGAACACGACCTCCTTGGAAGGTCCGGAGGTGACTCCGGTTCCGGGGTTGTCGCCCATGTCGATGAGGGAGTCGTGTCCGCCGATCTTGTTGACGATCTTGCAGAGCTCGGAGTTCTCGTTGTAGAACTTGTTGAGGCTGGTGAAGAACATCAGGTAGCTGGGGTGCTTTCCGGATGCGTCGGATTTGGCGAGGACCTTGTCCCTGATGTCCTTGGCCATGGACTTGTAGTCGCTGAGAGCGTTCTTGGCCTTGTTGGTATCGAGGACCTTGACGAGGGTCTCGATGTCATCCATCATGGTCTCTCCGTAGCAGTCGATGCGGAGGACGGTGATTCCGTAGTTGTCCTTCAGTGCCTGCTCGGTGGCGGCGGAGAGGGACCTGGAGGAGGACTGGGAGATGACGACCTTTGCTCCGGCATCGGCGATGACGTCTCCCTTGGGGGTCTTGTAGTTTCCGCAGTCCGCGGCCTTGCCGTAGATCTCGGGCATGCTTGCGATGAGGGAGTCGTCGACGGCGACGACCCTGTCGGATGCGCCGAACATGTGGATGAACTCGGCTGCGTTGGTGTTCACAGTACAGATTTTGGTGAGGGGGACGGTGAGGGTCACGTCCTTTCCGAGACTGTCCTTGATGGTGATCTCGTGGGGATCGGGATCCTTCTCGGTCTCCTTCTCCTGCCCGAAGGCGATGAATGCGGCGGCACCGGCTGCGACGACGATGACGACCGCGAGGATTGCGAAGATGGCTTTGTTATCCATGCTTATCGGGGCTCGTCAAGTATTACGAATATTTAATTTCATAACAATAAATGTGCATTAATCTTGGATTTTAACACATTGTAACATATTATTGAAAAATGAGAATTTTAAATTTGGAAATGAAGAACAATTGCTTCCGGCTGAACAATGAATAACCGCAAAAAATCAGCCGGAAGCTAGGAGGTGTTTTGCGGGAATCCAGCCGTTATTCCTTTTTTGAACGGCAACTGGATCCACAATCCGTTCAAATCCTCAATGACTCCATCATATAATTTGCTGGCGTAAGTTGGATGTAATCCAACTTTTCACTTTCGACCATCCCCCTGTGAACAATATATACTTAGATAGTGAACAGGGACTATGCACGGACTGCTGGTCGACCATTCCCATCTGCAGAAGATACTCGACGGATACATCTCCTGCGACCGCAGAGCGTTCCGCACAGCCAAACGGGGACGTATCGCACTGGTGGACCGGGATTCCAAACACATCCTCGCATTCACTGAGCTCAACAATGTGAAGGAGATCTCCTACGGAGTGTTCCTCGAACAGTACGGGGGACACAGGATGACCGGCGACATGTGGGCACAGCACCGTACGTATTACGAGATGGTCTTCAGCAAAATACAGAAGGTCCAGCCCATAGACGTCAGCGGATTCCGTGACGACGGAGTATGGGTGGAACTTCCAGATGACATAGGCAAAAGGGTGCAGAAATCCTTGTTCGATTTCTGACGAATTCAACCCCTGTCAAGAAAATAACTTCCTGTCGTTTATATTTGCCAAGTGCAATGGACTGTCAATGAAAATGCCAGTAAAGATTCTCCATACCTCCGACCTCCACCTCGGAAAGAAGCTCTTCGGCTTCTCCCTGGAGGAGGACCAGAGACATTTCCTCAATGAGATCATCAGGATCGCAGAGGAAGAGAAGGTCGATGCGATCGTCATCGCAGGCGACATCTACGACGTCCCCCAGCCTCCCGAGGATGCGGTCAGGATGTTCGGCGACTTCCTCCACAGGGCTTCCAAGATTTGTAAGATCTATGGGATCGCAGGAAACCACGACTCCGCCGAGAGGGTCGGTTACGCAAGGGAACTCCTGGAGAACTCCGGGGTCTTCCTCACCGGCCGCTACAAGGGAAAGGCCGAGAAGTTCGAGCTTGCCGAGGGAGTGAATATCTTCCTGCTTCCCTACCTGAGAACCGCAAGTGCCAGGAACTTCTACGATGACTCGGAGATCAGGAATCCCGACCAGGCCGTGAAGGTCACCTTGGATCATTCCGACATCGACCCCGAAGAGGTCAACATCATCGTAGCACACCAGTTCATCGGCAACGGCGAGGTCACCCTCGAACAGACCGATTCCGAGACTGCAAGACTTTCTGTCGGAAACGACGAGATCATCCACTCCGACCTTTTCAGGGATTTCGACTACGGAGCATTCGGTCACATCCACAAGCCTCAGCTCGCCGGCAGGAGGGAACTGC
>JAKSHV010000054.1 GCA_024399225.1 archaeon
GTTTACTTCTTGGATACAAGGTTGGATGAAACGAATACAAGAACACTGGACATCTGCTCAGAACCAGGTTCCGAACTTGCTTCGATCTTGTATATCATGCCCTCTTTTCCATAATAGAGGACATAGTTTACGGTTTCATCATCGTAGGTAGCAGTGATTTTCTCGATGGTGACATCCCTGTATCCATCATCGGTCTTGACTGCTCCGGAGGTTTTATCGCCGTGGGTCAAGGTCTTGCCTTTGTCAGCAGCATCCTTGATGAAGCTGGAATACAGGATGAGACTCAGGACATCGTCCTTGGTCTTAGGTGTACTGTCACCCTTGAGGATGTACTTGTTATCCGAGATCTGTACGATTTCCTTGGAGTAATCTTCCTCGGTATGTTCCTTCTGAGTAGACTCAATGATCACATTTGGTTCAACGGCGGTAACGTGTTTCTCAAAAACGCCGACCATCATACCGTTTTCGGTGGACCCAGAGACATCATACTTGTAGAAGTCACCTGCGGATACCTCCAGGGTGGACACAATTTTGTCCATGTCCATGTTGGTGTCATTGAGGGTGTAGGTGGTCTGAATACCGCCCTCGTTTTCAATTTTCTTATACAGGAAACCACTTGTCTGGAGATTCCAGGTAGTTACCTGACATTCACCTACTGTGAACTCATAGATATCGCAGATGATATTCTTGCCCTTGTACTGGGTCCCTATAGTATCAACAGGTGCTCCATCATGTTCACCTATCCATCCAAGGAAAATCTCCTTGGTGTCGGTCGTAGTCTTCTCAGTCATATCCATGCTGAAGTGGTAGTCGATCTTGTCTCCGACCCTGAGATCATCACGTACCACATCAACATCGGTGGAATCCGAATCGTCTTTGAGGAGGTAAACGGCTCCTCCGACACCTGCTGCAACCACGATGACGGCTGCCGCAATCGCCAAGATAATTTTGTTGTCCATAAGTTCCTAATGCATTAGGCTTTTTAAAATACGTTTTGGAACTTCGGGATGATTCCGCGGAGTATCTAATATTTCATAGACTCCATACAATTGCTGACTTTCCTGTAGGGGAGTCAGTCGTGTGAAAATGTGAAAGAACCTTTCGATCCTTCACCACCTGGGGATACTGGCCATTGGTTGCCGATCGAGTCTGGCACTTTTCACCAGAAGTAGAGGTTGATCCCCCCCCGATGGCCGCGATGATGGTTGCCGCCATAGGGAAAGATCATGAATCCGCGTCGGTTGCGGGAAATCTGCTAACCCCACTCGACATGGTCGTGCCGATGGATGCCGACGAGAAAAGGTTCCTGATGCTCGCATTCCACAGCATAATGGAATTCGGGACTGACAAGGTCTACCGAAATCCCGCGAGGAGATCATCGCAATGGCCAAGATGTTCCTCGGATTCTCAAGGGTCCAGTTTACCTGGATAAAACCGGGACCTTCGTTAATCCGAAGGCTCCGGAGGTTGTTGTTTCAGTTAGGTCCTTCGACCATGAACCTGAGGCAGAAAGGAATCTTTCCGCCGGGAACGGCCTTGTGTGCCTCTACGCACTCCATGCATTTTCCGTGCCTGGGGCACTCGGTCTTGGGACAGTTGCAGTTAGGGTTGAGTTCTGCCATGAACTGTGTACCTACTTAAAGAGCATATAAGGGTTATTGCGGTTCCGCAGACCAAAGAGCCAGATTATTCTTCACAGCCCAATCCTTGGTGATGCGGAACAGTTCGCTTTCCTCGAAGTACTTCCTGGAATAGGCGAGCCTGAGTGCACCCCCGAGGGCGTCATCTGAAAGATTGCGGGAGTTGTAGGATCCGAATCCGAACCTGAGCCCGAGCTTGAGTGCAGTGACGGCATCATGTCCTCTGGCGATTATCCAGTGGTCCTCAATTCCGGCAAGACTGCTGCGGAGCTGTTCAACGATCGCGGAACGGGGATAGCTCTGTGCCATCGAGTTTCCGTAGACCGTGGCAACTAGTTTGGAAAGGTCGGAATACAGAGTATGTCCGTCGATGAACAGGGAATGTTCCAGATTCTTGAAACTGAGATTCATTCCTCTCTTGTAGGATATGTACATCAGCATGCCGATGGGTTCCGCCGCTTTGGCGACACAGTCACCGATCGCTCCGTTCCTCTCGGTGAAGTTCCTGATCTTGTCGGCATCCCCGTACTCGGCGAGCACGTCCCCGAGAGCAGGGGTGGAGAGGATGGTGGATTCCATGTCACGTTTATCGGTGGAGAAAATCGGAGGGTTGCGTTTCTTGTTCAGAAGAGGGTCCATATCCCTGTCGACTATTCCGAGAACGGAGTTGTCCTTCCTCCTGGTCCTGCACTCGGTGACCGAATTGGCCACGTTGTTCTTCGAATGCGCCACGATTATCCTGACGTTCTCGGAATCGATGAACTTCGAATAGAGTCTGCAGTCGGTGGCCCCTTCGACCACCAGGAACGTACCCTTGTATGCGGAACGCATCATCGACATCTCGTTCGCGATGTCGGACGCGCTCAGAATGCGCTGCATGTGGAACCTCAGTTGGTCCTGGTTTCGCTCAGTTCCAGTGCAAGGTCCCAGTCGTCGTGGATGATGGAGGGGGAGTGGGTGGAGACGATGAGTCTTAGGTCTCTGACCCTTGCTACATCCTTGAGATACTTGCCGAGCATCTGCTGCCATGAAACGTGGAGGGAAACCTCCGGTTCGTCGATGATGGCAAGCGATCCCGGTGCGGTCTTGAACAGCAGGAGATAGAAGATGATGAGGATCTGCTTCTCACCGGAGGAGAACTTGGAGATAGGGATCACGGTTCCGCTCTTGTCCATCCTTGCCTGGAGGAATCCTTTGTTGTTCAGTTCGATGGTCTTGTTGACGAACAGGGCGTTGACGATGTCCATGTAGACGACGATGCTCTCGGCGTACTGGTAGTAATGGTCAACATATGCCTTCAGGGAAAGTGCCAGATTCCTGTATTCCTTCTTTCTTTCGCCGATCTCGAACCTGGTGGGAGGGAAGCGGAGACTGTGGGGGACGGAGGGCTGGAATCCCGCCTGCTTGATGAAATTGACCTTAGCATCGATGTTCTTGAACATCATGTCGAGGTCTGCCTCTGTATACTCTTTTCCGTCATCCTTGGCAGGTTTGAGATCGCTGTCGCGCACTGCTTTGGCGATGCCTTCCGAGAGTTCTTTCATGTACAGGTCGATGGCGGGGACGAGGTTTCCATTGTCATCATATCCGTAGAGTCTCTCGGGGCTGATGTAGGTGGTTCCGAGGATCTCGCAGAGATGTTCCTGGTCGACCTCCTCCTCGATCCTGTTCATCTTCATCAGGATGGTGAGTTCCTCGTTGATGTTCTTCACAATGAGCTTGCTGTTGTCGTCAAAATACAGGTCGAGTCTGCCGAATGCGGTCGTACGGACATCCTCGAGGTTCCCCTGAAGGATGTTGAACACAAGTTTCATGACGGTGGATTTTCCGTAACCGTTCTGTGCGTGGAGATAGGTGAGAACTCCGTCCTTCAGTTGGATGTCGTAGTCGATCTCGTTGAAAAGTCCCTGTACCGTAATCCTCGTCAGCATGATAGCCCTTCGGAATTCAAATCCGATTGACGATATTTAGAATTGATGGCCGAAATGTCTGATAACAGACATGATGTGCAAGAATCGGACGGATTCACTGTTCCTTCTTCTTCACAGGGGGACGTACCCAAATGCCCATCTCGGAGAGTTCCCTGCGGATCTCCATGGCCTTCTTCTCATCGTTGAGGTCGAGATAGGTGGTGTAGGTGTCGACCACGGATGATAATACTGAGTCGGGAACCTCTCCGCTCTTGACACCGTCCCTGATGATGGTGTATGCCTTCTCGAGGTCGTCGAGGTCGAGTTTCTCCTTGTCGGCACCGGTCATAGAACGGTAGTAGTATGCAACGGGGAGAAGGGGATCGTACTTTCCGTTCTCGTCGGGTTTTCCGAGGAGTTCGATGGCTTCGGTCATGTTATCTCTGAGGTAAGGGGGAAGGTCGATACCGGAATCAGAGATGTACATTGCCCTCTCGAGAAGTGATTCTGCATAAGCCCAGGGGAACTTGACCTTGCATGCGGCACAGAATTTGATGGAGTCCTTGAGTGCCTCCATGCTGCGTTTCCTCATGTCTGCCTGATGACATGCGAACGCATATTCCCTGGAGCACCTGTTCATCCACCTGAGTCCGTCATCAGTAATGTTCTTTGAAAGGGTCTCTCTGGCATCCTCGAGAGCCTTCTTCATGGCCTTCATGGATCCTGTCTTGTCGTTCTTGGCGGAAAGCAGGAATCCAAGCGCTTCGTAAGCACGTGAACGTACGAAGGGATCGTCAGAGGGGATGCGGTTCTCGGACTTCATCCTGTCAAGGGATGCGATTACATCCCTGACGGTGGAAGTCGCCTCCTTGAAGTTCTCATCGGAGAACAGGGAGAATGCCCTTGCGAGGATGAATGCGAATGCCTGCCCGGATTCGTTGTTCTCGGTGAGGGGTAGATACTCGTTGTAGAGTTCGAGTGCCTTTTTGTTGTCACCTGCGTTGATGTGCACGGTGGCGGAGGCGGAGATCTGTGCCAGACATTTGTCTATGGCATTGTCCCAGCCTTCCTTTCCGATGTTGGAACGGTATTCTGCGGCGATCTTCTTTCCGAGTTCGACCGATGCGCCCCTGCGCCTGGTCTCGTCGTAGATTTTTGCGATTTCGGAGTAGCTTCCGAGAGTGTCCGCATCGGCACCTTCAACAGGTTTGTCCTTCACGGATTCAAGAAGGGTGTGGCATTTTGCGTCGGGTTCGTAGAGGTCCTCGGTGTTTCCTACGGCGATCCTGACATTGGTGCCTTCGTCGATGTAGGGCACGAGTTCCGTCCTTCCGCATTTTTCGCAAACTGCGGCCATTTTGATTAGTTCCTCATCCCTGTCGACGGAGATCTCGAAGCTACAGTGCTGTCTGCATACGGGGCAGCAGGAGCATGAGGTCTTCAGGAATCTTGCTAGCGCCCAGGGGTTGGTGCTGCGATAGGGGTCGGAACTGTCCATGGGGGTGAATGGCGATTTCAATAAAACCATATTTCTAAAAGCGGACAAAAACAACTGACATTTTTACAAGTACTGATTCGGTATTTAACCTAGATATTTGTCTAAAATACAAACTATATCTCTGTCATTTGTTCGATTTCTTAGAAATACATCTACATATTCAAAAAATTATTAGACAAATAGATAAAAGATTAAATATCAATCCAATATGCAAGCCATCATACCATGACCTGTAAAAACTCCATCTAGGTATCAATCGCAATAGTGGCAATGATCGCAGCGATAGCCATCGCTCTCATCGGACTGCCCTATTGCTCCGTCACAGATGTGGCGGTCGCCCCCGGTTCATCCGGGGATTTTGTATGGATAATGGTCTGTTCCGCACTGGTTTTCATGATGGTCCCTGCCCTGGCATTCTTCTACGGCGGAATGCTTCGTAAGCAGAGCATGGGATCCATCATGGCCCAGGTTTTGGCAGCCATTGTAGTAATGTCTCTTGTTTGGGTGATCTGCGGATTCAGTCTTGCATTCGCAACCGACGGACCCGTCATCGGAAGTCTCGACTACTTCATGTTCAACGGACTTCTCGCCGGCGGTGCCCCCTCCGATTCCTCAACCCTATCTTTCGCGGTTTTCCAGATGATGTTCGCCGTCATCACTTGTGCGATCATCATCGGTTCATGTGCAGAGAGGGTAAGGTTCGCAGCGATAATGCTCATCCTCGTCCTGTGGTCTGTGTTCGTTTACGTTCCTGTCGCACACTGGATCTGGGGAGGCGGATTCCTCTCTGCCAATCTGCCTATGGTGGATTTCGCCGGAGGAATAGTCATCCATATTCTTGCGGGTGCATCCGGTCTAGCCCTTGCGGTCGTTGCCGGTCCGCGTAAAGCACACATCAGGAAGGCACGCCCCCATAACATCCCGTTCGTGTTCATCGGAGGTATGCTTCTGTGGGTGGGCTGGTTCGGATTCAACGGAGGTTCCGGACTCTACGGAGACGGTGTCGCCATCCGTGCGATATTCATCTCCCATCTTGCAGGAGCCGCCGGAGCAGCTTCGTGGATGGTGTGTCAGTACATCTCCACCGGACGCGTGAACGTCATGGGAATAATCACCGGTGCGATCGCCGGTCTCGGTTCCATCACCCCCATGGCGGGATATGTCGAGGCGCCGTCCGCAATAGTGGTCGGAATGGTCGGAGGTATACTCTGTCATTACGCAATCGCGTTCATGCGTTCCAGGAAGAATGTCGACGATGCTCTCGATGTTTTCGGACTCCATGGCATCTCCGGTATCTGGGGATCCATCGCCACGGGAATCTTTGCCTGCGGTGCCCTGACTCCCGGAGGTTTGGACGGCCTCATGTATGGGGGTACGGAGCTCATCGTGGGACAGATAGCGGCATCGCTGTTCGTTCTTGTTTACGTATTTGCAGTCACCTACGCCATTGGTTTCCTTGTTTCGAAAATCATGGTGCTCAGGGTGTCGGACAACTGCGAGGTCATCGGTCAGGATCTTGCAGAACATGGAGAGCCCGCCTACTCGATGTAAGCCAATTTCTTACGGCCCCGGAAGGGGCCGATTACATATCCAATTCAAGATTGGTGTATTTTTTCTACATTAGACATTTGTCTAATTGATTGTGATAACACTATACATATATTTACAAAATTAACAATGATATGTATATATATTTGGTTAATTGACGTTAAAATACCAATGTATAAATACAAATTCAATATACATTGGATTAGACAAATGTCGCAAACAAACGAACTGTATGTACGTTTGAACAACGAATTGTCCATGGAGAGTAAATATGTCAAACGAAGCAATTCTTGCAGATCTTAGGACTGCAATTGAAACTTGGGACTTCAAACTCG
>JAKSHV010000055.1 GCA_024399225.1 archaeon
TACGATTCGAAGATCCCTTGTTTGGAAGCGGTCAGGGTGCCGTCCACGTCCCATATCGCAAGAATTGTCATAGAAAGTAACCGACCCTATCAGGGCCGGTAAGAATTTTAAGATTTTCACTCGTCGGGGACGAACTTGAAACCGTAGTGGATGACTCCGGCCTCTCCGTCCTCGTTGAGCTTCCTCATGACTGCCTTGACACGCATGCCGATCTGGATCTTGTCGAACTCGACATCGACGAGCTGTCCTGCGATGAGGACTCCGTCGTCGTTCTTGATCATTGCGACAGCGTAAGGCATCATCCTGTTGTTGAAACCGGATGCGTCGTGGTTGATGGAGAAGGAGTAGACCTCTCCCTTCCTGCTCATGTTGAAGGGGACCATCTTTCCCATTCCTGCACGCCTGCAGTCGGGACAGAAGGACCTGCTGGGGAAGAAGATCTTTCCGCAGTTCTCGCACTTGCTTCCGATAAGGTTGTACCTTCCGGGGATCTCACGCCATTCTCTGGCACTTACCATTGCCATTTCACATCGCCTCCAGGATAGAAACGGTGACAGCGGAACCGGTTCCTCCGACGGACTGTGCAAGTCCGTACTTGGCATCCTTTACCTGCCTGTCGCCTGCATTGTTGGTCAGCTGCTGGTAGAGCTCCACGATCTGGGAGACTCCTGCGGCTCCGATGGGGTATCCTTTGGCCTTGAGACCTCCGGAGGTGTTCACTGCGATCTTTCCCGCATCGAACTTGGTGCATCCCTCGAGGAATGCCTTTCCACCGTTCTTGTACAGTCCGAGGTCCTGGAGTGCCATGCATCCTGCGACGGTGTAGTCGTCGTGTACCTCAGCGACATTGATGTCCTTGGCGGTGATTCCCGCTGCGGCGTATGCCTGCTGTGCGGCGACCTTGGTCGCCTCGAACTCGGTGATGGACTTCCTCTGGAACAGTGCCAGGGTGTCGGATGCCTGAGCGGTTGCTGCGACCTTGACATAGTTGTCGGTGTACTTCTTTGCGTCTTCGAGGGGACAGAGGATCACTGCGGATGCTCCGTCGGAGATGGGTGCCCCGTCGAACATGGTGAGGGGTTCTGCGGTGGGTCCTGCCCTGAGGACGGTGTCGAGCTTGATCTCCTTCCTGAACTGTGCGTCCTTGTTGAACTGTCCGTGGAAGTGGGAGTTGTATGCGCATGCCGCGATCTCCTCACGGGTTGCGAGACCCTCGTGGACCATCCTGCGTGCGATCATTGCGTAGAGGGAGGTGAGGGAGAGTCCCATACCTGCCTCCCAGTCCGCATCGGTGGTGGCGTTCATGACCTCGTTGACCGAGTCATCATCGAGATCGGTCATCTTCTCGGCTCCGCCGACGATGACGACATCGTGCATGCCGGATGCGACTGCCATGACTCCCTGCCTGAATGCGACTCCTCCGGATGCTCCTCCGGCCTCGATGGAGGTGGATGCGATGTGCTTTCCCGCCATTCCGGTGTAGTCTGCGACGAGTGCGTCGATGTGCTGCTGCTTGGTGAGGCGGCTGGACATGTTTCCGATGTAGATCGCGTCGATCTCATCGCCTGCGAGGTTGGCGGACGCCATTGCCTTCATTCCTGCCTCGAGTCCGAGGGCCCTGAAGGACTGACCCCAGAGTTCTCCGAACTTGGTGCTTCCTGCTCCGATAACTGCTACTTCCCTCATCTTCATTCCTCCTCGGGCATCTTGATGGTGTTCTTGTACTTCGCGTATACGGCGTAATCCACGTAGACGACGTTTGCAAGGAGCTTGTCGAGCACGGGTGCGTTGTCCCTCTTGTAGGTCGCGATGTTCTCGGTGACGGTGATGTCGAATGCGTCGGAACCTGCTCCGGATCCGTAGGATGCCACGAGGATCCTGTCTCCGGGCTTGGCCTGGTCGAGGACATGTGCCAGTCCCAGGGGGACTGCACCGGAGTAGGTGTTTCCGATGTAGGGGGTCAGGAGTCCGGGTGCGAGCTGTTCGTCGCTGAATCCGAGCATCTTGGCTGCCCTGGTGGGGAACTTTCCGTTGGGCTGGTGGAGGACGACATAGTTGTAATCCGCGGGAGTGGTGCCCATGGCCTCCATCATCATCTTGGCGGCGGTGGTGACGTGCCTGAAGTATGCGGGCTCTCCGGAGAACCTTCCTCCGTGAACGGGGTACATCATACCCTCCCTCCTCCAGAAGTCGGGGGTGTCGGTGGTGAAACTGAGGGTCTTGTTGATGGTTGCGATGCAGTTCTCGTTTCCGATCAGGTAGGCTGCTCCTCCCGCGGATGCGGAGTACTCGAGTGCGTCCCCGGGTGCTCCCTGGGAGGTGTCGGCTCCGATTGCGACCGCATACTTGACCATGCCGGATGCGACGAGACCCATTCCGGCCTGGATTCCTGCGGTTCCCGCCTTGCATGCGAATTCAAGATCCGCTGCGGTCATTGCAGGGGTTGCTCCGATCGCTTCAGCGACGATGGATGCGGTGGGCTTGACGGCATAGGGGTGGGATTCGGATCCAACGTAGACTGCCCCGATGTCCTGGGGGTCGACCTCGGGAACACGCTCGAGCATGTCCCTTGCTGCGGTGGTCGCGATGGTAACGGTGTCCTCATCGGGTGCGGGAACGGATTTCTGGGTGATCATGAGACCTTTTCCCATTCCTGCTCCGTCTGCTCCCCAGACCCTTCCGATCTCGTCGGGTTTGATCCTGTACCTGGGAACGTATGCTCCGTAACTGACGATTCCTACCATATTCATTTACTCTCCTTGAGGGAAGTTAGTTTGTCAATGAGTTTTTCCACCGAGTAGTCGGTGACGACGAGCGGGATTCCTTCGCGCTCTGCGAGCTTGATTGCAAGCTGGTCGGTCTGGTCGGGCCTCTGGTAGACGACCATCGCGGGCGTCAGGGGGTGGGCGCGGATGGCGACCATGGGGGAACGTCCGTAGTGGACGTCGGTGAAGATCAGGGCGCGTTCGGTGCTCCATCCGTAGATCTTGAGATAGTCCTGGGAGCTGAGGCTCAGGACGGCCTTCAGGGAATCGACGATGGTGTATCCGTAGACCCTTTTCGCGGGGGTCTTCTGGGGGTTGATGTTCTCCCCACCTATGGCGCGGATGAATACGCTCTCATCCACTCCCTGGGGGAATTCGTCCATGGCGATGACGCAGGAGAGCTTGCTCTCGGGCATGTATTTCACCATGACGGGGGAACCTTTCTCCTCGTCCAATTTCAAAAACGCATCGACCATCTTGCGGATGACACCGACACCGGGCGACTTCCTCCTTCCGGACTCGTAGTCGCTGATGACGGAGTGGGAGACCTCCATGGCATCTGCAAGCTCGTACTGGGAGAGACCGAACTCCTCCCTCCACTTGCGGATGGCCTTTCCGGGCTCCGGTGCGAGAGTGATCTCGCCGGCAATCTTTTCCCTGAACTCGTCGGACATTAAGTTTAGTAAGAAACAGTGCGTATATAACAATGTCGAACACATAAACCGTTGATTGACGAAATATGACAATTGGAAAACATCATGTTCGTTGAAAAGCGAACAATCACTAGGTATCGGGAACAGTGTGATTGTTTGAGCATATTCAAATGTGCCAGATATCCCATGATCATGCGGAAACAGTCTCTGAACCCATTCCGTCAATCTTAAGTCGTTCCGAAGCAATACGCATTCATGGCAATCAGCGCAAAAGCCAAACAGATCTTTGCCGACCACGGAGCAAACCAGCACATCTTCGCACTTGCGACCGCATCCAAGTCCGGAGTTCCCAACGTCGTACCTATCGGATTCCTCTTCGTCGCCAACGACGATGAGATCTGGGTGATCGACAACTACCTCAACAAGACTCTTGCAAACGTCAGGGAGAACCCCGTCGCCGCAGTCTACGCCCAGGGCGGAGAGAACGGAAAGGAGTGCATCCAGGTAAAAGGAAAGGTCACCTACGAGGATTCCGGAGCAGACTACGAGGCATGCGTCGCGAAGGCACACGCCGTCAACCCCGCATACCCTGCCAAGGGACTCTTCAAGATCAAGGTCTCCTGCGAGTTCGACACCGCACCCGGACCCAACGCCGGAAAGAAACTCTGAAATCTCATTAGGGGCCCAGGGCCCCGACTCATTTTTACAATCGTTTCAAAATGTCATCTCAGTAGACATTGAGTAATTTCTAATTTTCTTATGTGCCAGATATTCTAAATCCTAAATTCGAACGACTTTCAGTCTCCCATCATTATTTATCCCAACAATTCATAGGAAAACCAATTAGGTGTTCTTATGGACAAGAAAATCGTGGCCGTTGTCGCCGCCGTCATCGTAGTTGCCGCTGCAGGAATCGGTGCATTCGCACTCCTCGGCAACAACGGCGGAGACAAGGATAACAACTACACTTTCACCAAGGCCGGTGAGGAGCTGATCGGAGGAACCTTCGACAGCATCATCATCGATGCCTCCGTCGGTGACGGTGAGGTACTGCTCAAGAACGTGAAGATCCTCAAGGACCTCATCGTCCGCGGAGGAGGTTCCCACTCCATCAAATTAACCGGATGCGAGCTGAAGGGAACCGTCTCCGTAGAAAAGGTCAGCGGAGAGGCACCCCGTATACTTGCCGAGGGTACGCACATCGCCAGCATCATCGCCAACAGCGATGTCATTCTGGAGGCCTCCAAGGATTCCTCCTTTGCCGATGTGGTTTCTGAAGGAAAAACCGTCACCGTCCAGGGTAACGAGACCAAGGTCGGGAAGATTTCCATCACCGACGGAATCCTCGCAATGAAGGATTCCTCTGTCATCACCAGCCTCATTGCCAAATCCACCGAGGGTAACAATGTCAAGATTAGTCTCGGCGAGAACTCCACCATCGATTCCGCCAGCATCGACGGAAGCCTTTCCGTTGACGGAAAGGGAGACATCAGCAAGGTCGAGGTCAATAACGGATCCCTCAAGGTCGGAGGAGACGCCAAGGTCAGAGAGGTCGAGGTGAACGGAAACGTCGCACTCGACCTAGCCGAGGATTCCACCGAGCAGGTCAGCATATCAAACCCTATTCTCCCGCTTAATGTATGACTATGCCTGACACTCTTTTGTGATCTGGCTTCATTTTCCTCCCTGAGCAAGTATATAAAACGGGTCTTTGCCGATACATAGTTATACTTTGAATATATACCTAACATATGGGCAAGACACACCAGGTCAGGCTGCAGAAGGGCGACATAACCTATGTTTACGAGAGCGAGAGCTATTGGGACAAGGAGAAGAAACAGCCGAGGTCGAGGAGGAAACTCATCGGCCATGTGGATCCCGAAACCGGTGAGGTCGTGCCGAACCGCAGATACTCTCAGGAACCTGCCATCGCCCGTACCTTCGTATCGGGGACCTACATCCTGTTCGATACCGTCGCCCAGCGGATAGGACTGAAGAAGACGCTGCAGGATACGTTACCAAGGCAGGCCGACAGCATTCTGACCTGTGCCTACTATATGCTAAGCGAGGGGAATGCCCTGAGCAGATGCGAGCAGTGGTCTGCCGGTACCCTGACGCCCCTGATGGGGCGTCTGGGGGACCAACGCATATCCGAACTGCTGCAGGTGCTGACAAAGGACAGGCAGATGAAGTTCTTCAGGAACTGGATCGCCGACAAATCAGAGGATGACACCTATGCCCTGGACATCACCTCGATCTCGTCGTACAGCGACGAGATTGGTGTCGTCCGTGCAGGATACAACCGCGATCATGAGAACCTGGAGCAGATCAACCTTGCCTTGCTGATAGGGTCCAACACGTATCGTCCGCTGTACTATGCCCTTCTGCCGGGCAACATCAACGACCGTTCATCCCTTTCCCGGTTTGTAGGGACAGTCAATGCCGTGGGATTCAGGAAGTTCCGCATCGTGATGGACAAGGGATTCTGTACCAAGGCCAACATCGACATGCTGTATGAAACGGATATGAAGTTCACCATCTCGCTTGTCGGCGGCCTCAAGTTCGCCCAGGATGCCATAAGCGAGGTGAAAGGGGATATAGCACGTTTCTCCAACTACCATCAGATCCTTGGCAGCAAGGTCTTCGTCCAGTCCTCCCTCAAGAAATGGAACGGACACAGGTGCTACACACACGTCTACTATGATGAAACGAAGAAGGACAAGGACATCAGACGTTTCATGGACCGTCTTTACAGATGCAAGAGCCTGCTTGAAGCAGAACAGAAGGTCCCGGAACGGGACCGTCAGTTCTGCGAGAGATACTTCGAGATCAGGGAGACTCCCAAACGTGGAAGAAAGGTGGTTTCGAAGGATGATGAGATCGAAGCCTTCAGGGAGAAGGATGCAGGATACCTTGTGCTCATATCGAACTGTGAAAAGGATCCCGTCAAATGTCTTGAGGTCTACCGCAACAAGGAGACTGCGGAATCCGGTTTTGACGAGATGAAGAACGATGAGGACATGTACCGTCTCCGGGTGCATTCGGAGAATGCAATGGATGGAAAGCTGTTCCTCGCATTCGTGGCACTGACCATCAAGATGGAACTGAACAGGGTGGTCTATTCTGATGAACTCCTCAGGAACCGTTCGGTCCAGGAGATCATCGATGAGATGAAGCTGTTCAGATGCACCTATGTCGAAGGCAGGAGGAAACCGTTCCTGACCGAGCCCACGAAACTGCAGAAACAGGTGATGAAGACCTTTGTTCTCGACACCGACATAGATGTCGATATCCCGGAATCGGCCGACGATGAAGAGATAGTCACTGCCGAGGACAGCTGATACCCTTTATTACGCTCATACGCGCAATAAAGGAGTCCCAATCATAGGTATACAATTCCGGGAGAATAGGTCAAACGATGTTGCCATCACCGGAAACATCGGAAATGCACCACTAGTCACTACCAAGAGCGCAGGTGTCAACGTCATCGTCAACGACGAACCC
>JAKSHV010000056.1 GCA_024399225.1 archaeon
CAGGGCTATCTCTCTCCCCGATTGTTCTAGGGAAGGATACACCTTCGCTGGTTGGGTCGATGAGTCCGGCAGGGTAATGACCCAGGTAGCCGCAGGTACCTTCGGGGATCTGCATCTTACCGCGGTATGGTACAAGCAGGCGCAGGCCAGCGATGGAGAATCCAAGGAGATTATCACTGCCGCAAAGGACGGTGAGGATGATGTTACCCTCGTTGTCAATGAGGAGATCCTCTCCGACATCGAATCGGTTTCCGCCGAGTTCAACAACGGTGGAAAGATCACCTTCCCTGCAAGCCTGCTTAGCGGCTCGCAATCGGTCACCATGAAGGCCGTGGATGTGAAGGAACTGCCTGTCCAGACCCAGGAGCTTGTCGGCAATGGAGCAGTCTTCAGTCTCAGTACTACACTCGGTAGCAGTTTCGGCGAGGCGTATGTGACTGTCAGTCTGCCGTTCGCCCTTGCCGAGGATCAGAATGACAAGGCCGTCAAGGTCTACTGGCTGAAAGATGATGGAACCGTACAGGAGATTGATGCCACCTATGAGGACGGTTGCGCCGTATTCCAGACCAACCACTTCTCGTACTGGTTCGTGAAAGCGATCGATGCACCCGGGTCTTCCGGTGGTTCCAGCGGAGGAATGTGCGGTTCAACCATTGCGGCCATCGTTATGTCCATGTGTATGATTGCTGCCGTTCCAGTGATTAGGTACGTCAGGCCTTAAACAGTTTAATCAGCACACCGGGTCATCCTGGTGTGCCTCCTTATCACAACATTGATGTAACCTAGTAATGTTCAGATCTTCGTCAGAAATGAACATATTTTGTCTGTATGCTTTATGTATTCTGAAAAATCTGAACATCTAGAAGTAATATGGCAATAGAATCATTCTACACTGATCTGGTTATCGACACCCCTGAGTCAGCCAAGGCTTTGGCCGAGGTTCTCGATAGTGAAGGTACATATGTGTGGGGGAGCAATGAGTTTGTTACAGACGATCCTGTTTTGCTCGAGGGGTTGAAGAGGCATCTTCTCAGTATCCATGAGTAGTCATGAACCCTCGCTGAATAATCCCCATTAACCCGAACTTTGAATGAATGTGAGGCCATGTCTACAGAATCCTTCTACACGGATCTGGTCATAGATACTCCTGCGGCAGCAAAAGCTTTCGAGGAGGTTGTGCAGAACGAGAGCACCTATATTCCGCCTCATTGTGAGATTTCTTTCAATGATCCTGTAATATGGGAAAAGTTGAAGAAGTCGCTTTTGAAACATGAGAAATAATCACATGCTTGCGGAATCTTTCTTCACTGATCTTGTGATCGACACCCCCGAGGCGGCCAATGCTCTCGACGAGGTTCTTGAAAGTGATGGCTTCAGAATAGAATTGTCGTGTGAATATGTGGAGAACAATCCTTCGGTTATTGACAGAATCAGGTTATTGCTGGGGAAATCGGCCGATAAAAGCGGTAAGGAAAAACCGGGCCCGAAGGCCCTTGAGTTTCAGAAATCCCTGAGTCCCTTGTCAGCAGCATCGCTTCTGAAATGGGACAGGGTTCCGTCGAGAACCTTCTCGGCGTGACCGGCGGCCTTTACATTGTGCCAGGCTTCCTCCACGGTCCCGTCCTTTCCGATGAGGAAGGTGGATCTGATGGTTCCTTCGCAGACCTTTCCGTAGCACTTTTTCTCGCCGTATGCGCCGACCTGCCTTGCGAGCTCACTGTTAGGGTCGGACAGGAGCTTGATCTTCAGACCCAGCTTCTCCCTGAATTTGGCGTGGGATGCCACGGAGTCCTTGCTGACTCCGAAGACGGGGATGTTCCTCAGTGCGAACTTGGGATTGAGTGCGTTGAACTCGGTGACCTCTTTGGTGCATCCGGGGGTGTTGTCCTTGGAATAGAAGAACACTACGTATCTGATGCCCTTGAGGAAGTCGGAGTCGATCTCCTCTCCGCTGTCCGCCTGAAGTACGAACCTGGGGAATGCCTCTCCTTTCTCCATCAGAACAGCCTTCCTGATTTGGTCGCGATTATTCCCGAGATGTCCATCTCCATCATCATGACGGGGTGGGTGAGCTCGTAATCGGTGATGCACTTGGGTGCCATCTCTCCGAAGACTCCGATCCTCTTGCCCTCGACCTCGATGAATGCACCCCTTCCGGGAAGGAAGGTGGTGTAGTCGCATGCGGAGATGGTGTAGGGGACGTTGAGTTCCCTGAGGACGGACTCGGTGACCGATTTGATCTCGGTGAAGGAGGTCCTGGAGGCCGCCTGCAGAGCACAGAGGTGGAGAACGGTCTTCGCATCCCTGATGACGTAGCCGACCTCGAAGATCTTCTGGGGAAGGTCACGGTTCTTGTTGTGCCTGAGGATCCTCATGAGCGAGGGCATCATGTATGCACGGAGGCAGGTGTGGTCCTCGGTGATGGGGTTCTTTACCTTGACGACCTCCACTGCGGGAAGTCCGGAGATCTCGAACTCATCCTTCTCGTTGGAGAGGGTGAGGGTGGTGAGCTCCATGTAGCCGAGTCCGATCATGATGTCCTTGACGTTCTCGGAGAAGGTGGTCTCGGGAAGGAGCTTTCCGAAGGTCTGGGTCACCTTCATCTTCTTGTTGCCGTAGTTCTCGAATCCGTAACCGACGGCGATCTCCTCGTAGATGTCGGCATCGTGGAGGATGTCGAACCTGTATGCGGGGATGTATGCGGTGATCTTGTCTCCGTCGCACTTTCCGTCCATTCCGGACCTCTGGAGTGCCTTTACCGCCTGCTCCCCGTCAAGGGGGATGCCGTTGACTGCGTTGCATGCTGCAAGAGAAATGGTCTTCTCGGAAGGGGTGAAGTCGGGGTAGATCTTCTTGGGTGCACCCTCCATCTCCACGGTGCAGATCTGTCCGCCCCTCTCTACGAGGGCTGCGGCGACGATGTTGAGTGCGAACTCGACTGATTTCTCGTCGAATCCGGTGACGTCGATGAAGATGTTCCTGGTGTTGACGGTGACGGTGGTCTGTGCTCCGTTGATGATCGGAGGGAAGGAGAGAACATCGCCGTTTGCATCGAAGATCATGGGGTACTTGTCGAATCCGTCGAGGAGGTGTGCGTATGCCTTTCCCTTCTCGTGTTTCTCGAGGATCTCCCTGGGAGTCATTGCCTCGGTCTTGGTGAGGGGGACGAAGGACATTCCGTCGGGATCGACGGCCTTGAAGGTGAAGGGTGCCTTGACCTTGTCGAGGTCGTGGACTCCGATGGCGAGTTTGCTCCTCTTCCTTCCGAGGGTGGTGTGGAGTTTCTCCTGAAGTTCCATGATGGACCTGAGTGCCTGGTCGTCGATGTCGACGTTCTTGACGACAGCCGCCATGAAGTAGGGCCTGATGGCCTTGACCTCGTCGGTGACGATGGCCTTCACATCGGACTTTCCGATGTCGTATTTCTTGAGACCGGGCTCGAATCCGAGAAACGCCTTGAGGCCGCGAGCGATACCCTCTGCGGAGTACATGTCGGGCCTGTTGGGGAAGAATTCGATTGCGATTGCATCGGAACCCTCTTCGTGTTCGTCGATGACTCCTCCGAGGAGGGGAACCTCCCTGAGAACGGTCTCCATCGATACGTCGCGTCCGATCATGCGGACGATGTCCTTGTAACTGGTGTTCATCACTGGCATTTTTTGCCCCTTCCTAATTCTGCGTGTGCTTTTCCAAGCTGTCCTGCCGCCTGTGCGGCGAGGGTTGAAAGTTCTCCTGCGAGAACCGTGACTGATAATATCTCGGCGAGTTTCCTTGCCTTTCCGTTGCCCTTGCATCCGAGTACGTTGAGACATTCGGACTGGGTGGGCAGGGATGTTCCTCCGCCGACGGTACCGACCTCGACCGCGGGCATCCTGACGCTGATGTACAGGTTTCCGTCCACGTTCTCGCAGTCGGTGAGGGTCAGACTTCCTCCGACGACCTGTGCGGGGTCCTGACCTGTGGCGAGGTAGAATGCGGCCACCATGTTGGCGGCGTGTGCGTTAGCACCGAGGGTTCCGGCCATGGAGGAACCGATGAGGTTCTTCCTGACGTTGGTCTCCACGATGGCCTCTGCGGTTGCGTGGAGCTTCTGTTCCACGATCTCCGAGGGGATGAGGGCTTCGGCAACGACGGTCTTGCCTCTGCCTTCGATCATGTTGATTGCGGCGGCCTTCTTGTCGCTGCACATGTTTCCGGATACGGACACGAGTTCCGCACCGGTCGCCTCCTCGATGAGCCTGCATGCTGCCTCGGAAGCGATGGTCGCCATGTTCATTCCCATGGCGTCCCCGGTCTCGAAGTAGAACCTGAGATAGAGTCCCCTTCCCATGGGGAACTTCTCGATCTTTGCGAGCCTTCCGTGGGAGGTGGTGGATTTCACGGCCTCCTTGATCTCGTCCTCGTGGGCATCGATCCACTGGATGGTCTGGCAGGCGTGCTCGAGGTCCCTGACCCTGAGAACGGGTGCACGGGTCATGTAGTCCCCGAAGACCCTGGTCCTGGAACCTCCTGCGGCGTTGATGACGGACATTCCCCTGGAGATGGATGCGATGAGTGCCCCCTCGGTGGTCGCAAGGGGGACGATGAACTCCCCGTTGGCGTACTCGCCGGAGATCTTTACAGGACCGGCATAGCCAAGGGGGATCTGGATGGATCCGATCATGTTCTCGCAGTTGCGTGAGGCGGCCTCTCCGTCGAAGCAACACTGGGTGATGCTTTCCAGTTTGGCTCCGGAGAATTCTTCAACGGCGGTACGCCTCTCATCGACGTCCGCCTGGGTGCGGCCCCTGTTCTTAAGGCCCAATCCGTCAGACATGGTCTCGGCTAATGCGTCTTTTATAATAACACTTACGCGTGTGCGCGTGAGAACCGAAGTTTACGACAGAACCATCATTTTGGGATGTCTGGCACATGTCTGTGAAACGGAATATGGACCATCGATCGGATAGTATTCTTCCAATAGGATTATAATAGCGATTTAAACATGTGTCCGTATGGAATCTGAACGCTGCGCACTGGAGATCGTCCACCTGACGAAATCCTATGGGAAGTTCACAGCGGTAGATGATCTATCTCTCAGTCTTCAGAAAGGGGAGTTCATGGGTCTGCTCGGACCCAACGGGGCAGGTAAGACCACCACGATGAAATGCATCACCGGAATGGCGAAACCCTCCCACGGACTCATCAAGATCGATGGAATAGACACCGCCCGTTTTCACCGTGAAGCCCTCGGACATGTCGGTTGCCTCATCGAGACTCCCCAGTTCTATCCCGAATTCACCCCAATGGACATCCTCCGCTACATCGGAAAATACTACGGTGTAACCGGAAAGGAACTCAAGGTCCGTGCCAACGACGTACTCGACGAGGTACGTATGTGGGACCTCCGCAAGAAGAAGATCGGAACCCTCTCCAAGGGAGAGAAGCAGAGAATCGCACTGGCACAGGCGCTTCTGCCCAATCCCGACCTGCTTATCCTCGACGAACCCACCTCCGGACTCGACCCCCGCGGTATGATCGAGGTCAGGGAGATCCTCGGCAACCTCAAACGCAGCAGGAGGTCGATGCTCATCAGCACCCACATCATGAAGGAGGTCACCGAGCTCTGCGATTCCGTCACCATCATCGATAAAGGACACACGGTTCTTTCCGGAAAGGTGCAGTCGCTCGTAAACGACTCCCTCAAGAAAAGCGGAAAGGAATTCTCCATCGAGTTCCGTACCCTGAAGGTACCTACCGAGGCATTCTTCCTCGATCTCTCGAACACCACCGGTGTCCAGGAATACAAACAGCTCGCGGAACGTTCATTCTCCGTATCCTTCAAAGGTTCCGAGAACGACCAGTCCGGACTTGTCGACATGATCATGAAACACGGTCTGGGTCTTCTCTCCATGGAGGAGAAAGGGGCCGACCTCGAAAGCCTGTACATGAACCTCACCCGCGAGGAGGGATACTGATGGTCACCATGACAAAACACGTCGATGAACCCGAGGAGACCGTCACGGAAGAACCTCAGGTCGTTCAGGAGACCGCTGAGGAACCTGTGGTCGAAGAGACCGTCGTAAACGACGAGCCCGAACCCGAGAAGGATGAATCTGTACATGACGAACCTTCCGAAGATACCTCCGAAACCCCTGTCGAATCCGAGAAGGAAAGGCTGAAGAGGGAAAAGAAAGAGAGGAAGGAAAGGGAAAAGGCCGAGAAGGAGGAGGCCAAGGAGAAAGAGAAGGCGGAGAAGGTCGCGAGGAAGGAGAAGTCCAAGAAGAAGGGCGACGACAACTCCCCCATCCTCGAGAGGCGCGACACCGTCATCAAGCGCAGCGATTCCGTTGCCCACCGCAACGTCCGCTACAAGCCTCGCGGAAGGATATCCCAGACCTTCACAGCCACCCGTGTGGAGCTGAAGAGGCTCAAGAAGACCATCTCCCCCTGGATCCTTGTCCTGTGGGCCGTAGCGATCCTTGTCTCCGCCAATGTAGACGTTATCGCCAAGGGTCTGGACATCTATGATGCACGGCAGGGCCTCGACATCCTGAGATACATGGGTAAGTTCCTGTTCTTATTGCCTATAATCGCTGTCTTCTACTGTGCTAAGGCCAGCGGAACCGTGCCTGTCCTGTTCAGGGACAAGATCGCATATCTGCACTTCGCACTCCCTGTATCCAAGGGCACTTTCTATATGGGAAAGTTCTTCGCATATCTGTTGCTGACCGTCGCGATGCTCACTGTGTTCTACGGTTGTTCGTTCGTCAGCGCCCAGCTGTATTATCCTTACGAAGGATTCGAGAAGACGATCCTTGTGAGCTACGGTCTCGCATGTCTCGCATCGTTTGCACTCATCGCGATGATCATGTGCTTCA
>JAKSHV010000057.1 GCA_024399225.1 archaeon
GCATGGGCCTGTGAGGTAGCTTGGATATCCTAACAGTCTTCGGAACTGAATACCCGGGTTCGAATCCCGGCAGGCCCTCTGTGTTTTATGTCAGAAAAGGGACCCTGGGTCTCCCCAGGGAAATGAATGTTTATGCTCCGGGGTAGGTGAGCAGGGAGAAAACGTCGTAGCCTTTGAGGGCGTTGTTCCTGGAGTCGAACCCTGCGAGCTCGAGGACGAAACCGATCTTGACGACCTTTCCGTCGAGCTTCTCGACCATGTTGATAATGGCCTTGGTGGTTCCTCCGGTTGCCACGAGATCGTCGATGATGACGACCTTTGCGCCTGCGGGGACGGAATCCTTGTGCATCTCGAGGGTGGCCTCGCCGTATTCGAGCGCATAGGATTCGGAGATACACTCCCTGGGGAGCTTTCCCTTCTTCCTTGCGAGGACGAATCCTTTTCCGAGTGCGTATGCGACGGGTGCTCCGAAGATGAATCCTCTGGATTCGCTTCCGACGATGTAGTCGAAATCCACGTCTTTCAGTTTCTCGACGAGCATGTCGACGGCCATTTTGAAGCCGACAGGACTCTGGATGATGGTGGTGATATCCCTGAACATGATCCCGGGTTTGGGGAAGTCGGGGATGGTGGTGACGAAATCCTCAAGGTTTGCCATAGGTACCGTATGGGAACATCACTTAAAGGTGATTTCTGCTTCAGGATGCTTTTCCACCATTTCCCTTATGATCCCGAGTATCTGATCGAGACTGGTCCTCGAGTTGGCGGCGACGGTCATACAGGGGCCGTAGTAGGAGAGCTCACCGTACTGAGATGCGGTGAATCCTCCCGCCTCGTGGAGGATGCAGGCCGCCGCGGTATAGTCCCAGGGGGCGAGATTGATCTCGAAGTAGATGTCGCATGCCCCTTTGGCGAGAAGGCACAGCTCGTATGCGGCGGTGCCGATTCTGCGGATGTCCTCGCAGGTCTCATAGAGCCTGTTGGTGACGTCGAAGCATAATGGTGCACGTTTCTTGTTGTAGCAGGACCAGGCGGTGCAGAGCAGGGAATGCTCTATGGTGTTGTCCGATACATGTATGGGCTTTCCGTTGAGGTATGCACCTTTCCCCTTCTCCGCGTAGAAGGTCTCCCAGAGGTAGGGCTGGTTGACCACTCCGAGAATGGGTTCGCCGTTCTGAACGAGTCCGATGGCGACGACGCTCATGGGGATGCCGTGGGCGTAGTTGGCAGTACCGTCGATGGGGTCGACGACCCATACAAGGTCCTCGGGAGAGTATTTCTCATCGCCTGCGGAGGGGATATCCTCTTCCTCGCCCATGAACTTGGAACCGGGGAGGACCTCGAGAAGTTCCTTCCTCAGGAGTTTCTGGATCTTCAGGTCGGTGGAGGTGACGTAGTTCTCCTTGGTGTCCTTCAGACCGATGTCCACGTCCTTCTCGGTGAGCATGAGCTTTCCTGCGTTCTGTGCGATGGCGATGACCTTCTCGAGGAGTCCTTCCATGATATCTTCCTTGTAAAATCGGACCGGGGATCGCTCCCCGGTAATGGAGTTTCAGAGTTCTTCCGAACAGTAGGGGCAGAACTTGGGGGTCTTCTTCAGCATGCTGAGGTCCTCTCCGCAGTAGGGGCATTTCTGGAACGCCCTGTTTCCGCCGGGAACGCCCTGTCCTGCGGGAGGTACGGGCTGTGCCTGCTGTACAGGAGGCTGCATCTGGCTCTGCATCTGGGGAGAGGGCTTTCCGCATTCCTTGCAGAACTTGTAGGGGTAGTCGTTGAGTCCGCCGCAGAAGGGGCACATGACCTTGGGGGCCTGCTGCTGTGCCTGCTGGGCCTGAACACCCTGTACGGGCTGCTGGTTGAGCTGCTGGTACATCTGGGGGAACAGCATCATTCCCGCACCCATGGCGGCTCCGCCCTGGGAGTCTCCGATGGCGTCGGCCATACGGTCCATGACCTCGTACCTCTTGAAGGCCTCACCGTTGGCGGAGGAGAACTGGAGGTACTCGAAGATCTTGGTCTTCTCCTCCTCGGTGGTGGCGACCTCGTTGATCTTCAGGCTGAGGAGCTCGATTCCCCTCTGCTGGAAGTAGGGATCGATGAGGATCTTGGTGGAGGTGGATGCCATCTCGAGATTCTGCATGACGTCCATGTAGTATCTCTGGGCGAGCTGCTGGGTGATCTGCTCGTTGATGAAGGATTTCATCAGGGCGTTGACATTACTGGTGGAATAGGTCTTCATTCCTCCGAGGATCTGGGTGTAGAACACGGGGACATCGGAGATCCTGAACTGGAACTCTCCGTTGGACATGAGGGTCACGGGGACCTCGTATCCTGGGGCGGCCTTGATCATTCCGCGGATTCCCCATTTTCCGTTGAACATCTTCAGAGAGATGAAGATGACGTGGACCTTGAAGGGGGTCTCCTTGTATCCCAGGGCCTTCTGGTAGAGCTTGGTGAGCCAGGGGATGTTGTTGGATGTGATCATGTGCCTTCCGGGCTCGAGGGTTCCCTGGAGCTGTCCGTCCCTGATGAAGAGGGCTACGGCGTGTTCGGGGACGGTGACGGAGGAAAGGGTCCTGAGTTCGTCCTCTCCGGAGTAGTAAATGATGTCGTCGGGCCCCTGGTTCTGCCAGTAGACCACGTTGGTCTTTTCTTCTTTCTTGTTTCCGAATACCATGTTCAGGCCTCCTCTGCGAGGTTCTTCATGATGTTGTCCCTCTCGCGATAGGTGTCGATGAGGGAATCGATGGTCTGCTCGATGGTCCTCATGTCTCCTTTGATGGGGACTCCGTTGTCCATGTCCCTCATCATGTTCTCGGTCTGGTCTTTGAGCATCTTGACGTCATCGATGAGTTTCGCATCCCATTCGATGACCCTGTCGAGCTCGGTCTCGAGGATCTTGACGGAGTCGTGGAAACCGGAGTAGCCTCCGACGGATTTCTTCACGTCGGAACAGTAACGGTCCACCTTGCTCCTGATCCTCTCCATGTCCCTCATAGCATCGAGGTCGCCGACGGTGGCCCTGGCACAGTTGGCGAGATCGGTCTTGGAGGCGGTGAGGACCTTGGCGACGACGTCCCTGATTGCACGGTCCTCGTCCCTGCGGAGGTTCTTCTGTTTGTATCCCCTGTAGAAGGGGACGTACATGCAGATCCTCTCGACAAGTGTCCTGTTCTTGGCGATGGAGGATTCTGCGCTGGTTTCAAGCGTGTTTGCCATTTTGATACCTCAGTATTTCGATGTCTTGTTTCCAAGGAAGGTGGCGCAAAGGCCGATTACCGCGATTGCGATGATGAGTGCCGCGATGCAGATGTAGGTCTCGACCTCGTATCCGAGCATCAGGAGGAATGCACCGACGACGGCTATGACGAGTCCGGCGATGAGACGGAAGTTCATCTCGGAGGGTCCGAACTTGTCGGGGGTCTTGCTGAAAGTGAACGACATGACGGCGACCACTGCACCGATCATGAGGAGGAACACGCCTGCTCCGATGAGCACGCTGAGTTCGTAATATCCCACAAGGAGTACCGCGACCGCGATTGCGATCAGTGCGGTGCAGGCAAGTACTGCCTGGCGGGTCCTGTATGAATTACCTGTGTTTTCTACCATTTTTTTCACCTCAGAGGATGATAAGGCGGCCGAGGTCCGTTGACTTCAGCCTGTTTGGAAGTATGGCGCCGAACTCGGACCTGGGTACGAGTCTGTCGCCTTCCCTGTCGAAGGGGATGTAGATGAGTTTCACAACCTCGGGGTTGCTCAGTTTGAGTTTGTTCTCGACCCTGGTGACCGCCTGGACATAGTTCTCGGCGATCCTCTCGGCCTCTTTCCTCGTGCTGAGGGGGATGATGATGTCCCTTCCTGCCGGGCCGTTCTCGGCCGCCGAGGAGATGAGTGCTCCAAGTCCCTGCGAGTCGCTGATGCTGGTTTCGTTGCCGGTGAGTCCTGCGAAGAGTCCGTTGGAACCCTTCACGCTGAACACATCGGTCACTGCGTTACGAGGGTTGTTGAGACAGTTTCCGTCGATGACGAAATCAGCCGGGATGAGGAGGGGTTCGCTGACCTCCACCGCATGCTTCTTCCAGAGGGATCCGGTCTGGAAACTGTATTTGAGATTGATGTGCCAGAAGGGCACGAGTATGCTGCCGCTGCCGGATGTAGTGCATATTGTGCCTGCACCTGCCTTGGCGTTAACACAGGCCGCCATGGCAGTGAATACCTCTGCAAGCCTGTCGTGGCTGTTGAGCATGAATGCCCAGTTGCCTGTGGCGGGGTAGGAGAAGGTGAAGATCTTCCTGACGGCGTCGAACACCTCTTTGGAACCGCCCATGCTGTTGACGTAGTTGGCGAGTTCGATCAGGACCTCGGCCTGTTTTATCTCCTGGTTCACGGCCTGTCCCATGACAGCGACCTTGATGTTGCCGAGGATCTTGGAAGAGGATTCCTGCAGTTTCGTTTTTCCCGCCTGGAAGTTGCCGTATGCCGAGATGGTGTCTCCGTTCAGGAGTTTCTCACATCCTGCACAGAGTATGGCGAGACCTTCGAAACGGATCTGTGCCGGAGCATAGTCGGGCATCTTGGAGAAGTCGTTGGCGGCCACGGTGAAGTTGTTGGCCATGAGGACGTACCTTCCGGGCTTGTCCTCCTTGATGAGTTCGCAATTGTTGATCAACATCGCATATGCGTCAGTGACCTTGGAGGCCTCCGTCATGATCCTAGATGATTCATCCGATACCGCAAGGGGTGCGATCTCGTTCATCTTGGCACCGAACTCGAATGCCTGCGTGGATGTGTGGGCGGACCTGATGTCCTTGTTCACCGAGAAGGGCATGACCATCATGGTCTGAGACAGGAGACCGTTGATGCCGAACTTGTAGCTGGCGAACTCGACATCGATCCTGGGTTTGAAACTGGTCATGAAGATGTTGTGCCTGGCAATGCTGTCGACATTCTGGCTCTGTTGAACGGACATGCCTCCGGGCATCGCCTGGTTGACCCAGGAGCGGACCTGGCCCATGAGCTGGTTGAGGTATGCCTGGGCATCTATCTTCTGCTGGGTGGTTCCGCAGCTTGAGCATGTCACATAAGGGCTGTCGCCTTTGACGGATTCCTCGTCGAGGGGGGCTCCGCAGTATTTGCATCTGAGTGCCACCATGCTGTCCATGATCTCACCTGCGCATGTTCACGGAGAACCTGAGCGAGTTGATCTCCGCCTGGAGTCTGAGCTCGGTGGCCCTCAGCTCCCTGATTGCTTCGTTGTAGTATTCCCTGGCGATGTCATCGGACCTGTTGGAGATCCCGGAGAAGCAGGGATTGCAGATGTAAATGCGCTGCGAATCCTCGGACACCGGTTTCACTATCTCATCCTTGGACATGTTGGAGAACACGGGGTCGATGTCCGCTTTGATAGACTGGAAATGAATGCCTTCTCCGCTGGCAGGCCTGCCGCAGATCCAGCATCTAGCGGACCTTGCGTAGTTCTGGGACAGCCTGTATTCCTCCTCGCCGGAGTCTCCGAGCTGTCTGCGGAAGTTGTATGCCATCTGCATGTATTCGGATGCCATCTTGGGATCGGTGAGGACATGTCCCTTTCCGAGTACGGCATAACCCTGGGCCTGGAGGATCAATGCCTCCCTGTTTCCGGTGGCCATGGTGTTGCCCTTGAAGATCTCGTCGAGTTTGAGGTTCTTCTCTCCGATCCTGCCCATGTATTCTCCGGCGACGGCGATGAGCTGGTTTCCTTTCTCCATGTAGGCGGAATCGCTCATCATCGATGCCTGAATCTCCTTGATCGCGAGTTCGCACTCGGCAATCATGTCCTGCACATCGATATCCGTGAGTCCGAATTTGATGGAACCGACGTTGAGAGTGGCAAGTCTGTCGGCAAGTTTCTGATATGCTCCGACGTTGGAGCGGTTGCTGCCTACATCGATGATGGCGGCGTAAGCGAGTGCTAGGCCGTCCTTGCCGTAGCCCTTCTCATTGGCATCGGTGAACTTCTTCCTGGCGGTGCTGTAGTCCTTCCTTCCGACGGCATCCAATGCCTCGTTGTAGAGTTGCTCTCCGCCTTTGAATAGGAGTGCCATATGTGTCCCTCTTTGTTTGCATATAATATAAGAACAAATACTAAAAAGTGGCCCTATGAGGATTTTTCCATGTATTTCGGCCGTCGTTTGTCACGTATCTAAAGTTGTATCGATTATTTTCATATGATTAGACAAACGTCTAATAAACAATGTTTACTACTTCATAACAGCATAATAAAACATCTGTTAAATCGAAAAATCAGCATGATTTTTAGAAAAGTATATTAATAGTGCATCAATAGTCGCAAGCATGGCAAACACTAGGTTCGATGCTGTTCAGAAAGCAATCGCAAAGGAACCCGTAATAGCAGATGCCCCTGCCGCAGAGACCTCTGCATACTACGGATGCAACGTATTCAACAGGGCCGCAATGAGGAAGTACCTCGACGAGGACACCCGCAGGGCGATCTACGAGACCATCGAGAGGGGAGCAACCCTCGACAAGTCCATCGCAGACCACGTCGCAGCCGGTATGAAGAGGTGGGCACTCGATCCCGGAGCAACCCACTACACCCACTGGTTCCAACCTCTGAACGGAGGAACCGCAGAAAAGCACGACTCCTTCGCCGACCCCCGCGGACGCGACGAGTCCATTGAAAAGTTCAGCGGAAAGCTCCTCTGTCAGCAGGAGCCCGATGCATCCTCCTTCCCCAACGGAGGACTCAGGAACACCTTCGAGGCAAGGGGATACACCGCATGGGATCCCTCTTCCCCCGCATTCATCATCGGAGATGT
>JAKSHV010000058.1 GCA_024399225.1 archaeon
TGAACTCGAGGTCGATCTTCCACATGGGGTAGACCTGTACGTTTCCTCCGCCGGTTGCTCCTCCCTTGACTCCGAAGGTGGGTCCCATGGAGGGCTCCCTGAGGGCTCCGACGACGTTCTTTCCGATGGCGGAGAGTCCCTGGATAAGGCTGATGGTGGTGACGGTCTTTCCCTCTCCTGCGGGGGTGGGGGTGACGGCGGTGACAAGGATCAGCTTTCCGTCCTCCTTGTCCTTTCCGATACGGTCGAGGACGTTGAGGGGGACCTTTGCAACGTATTTTCCGAACAGTTCGAGGTCGTCCTCGGTTAATCCGATCTTGGCGGCGATCTCCTTGATGTTCTTGACTGGTGCGCTCTCTGCGATTTCGATGTCGCTCTTCATTGGTTTGGAATCGGAGTTCCCCTTATAAGAGTATCAGTAGGAATGGTAAACAGTACGCTTGGTCTCGGTAACATTTAACAGGAGAATCCGTGTTTTCCGTCCGATGGCGGACGGATACATCCTTGACTTCGAAGAAAGCGTTGCTGACCTGAGTAAATGTTATAAGGAAGCGTTTTCGAGGTCCTTCGGAGAATTCAAGATTGAGTTCGAAGAGAGCCGTCTGCAGGAGTACGTCGATACCCCTCTCGACCAGATCTTCGGAAGGTACTACACCGGCTGCACCTGCAAGTACAGGGATTTCGTGACCGTCTATATGAGTGCCTTCGACAGGGCGTTCCCCGACAATGTCGAACCGAGGCCCGGGATCGTCGAGAAATTGAAACAGTGGAAATCCGAAGGGAAGAAGATCGGCGTAGTGGGTGACACCTATGGCATGTATATCGGACTCTTCCTGTCGAAGTTCGGTATCGAGGACTGCATCTCGGCCGTTATCGGAATCGAACAGATGGCCATCCCTAGACCGGACCCGTATTCGATAAAACTGTGTCTGGCACAGATGGGAACTGAGTGCGATAATACTGTAATGCAGTCTTCCCAAGAAAAGAACAAATGCGCTGCTAAAAAACTCAATATGTTGATTGAGTGAACCCTTTTGATTTTGCGATAGCTGCACAACGGCATTAATGTTCCCACAAATCACTTAACTGAAATGCCACAAATCACTAAAGTAAAATACCACAAATCACTAAAGTAAAATACCACAAATCACTTAACTGAAATGCCACAAATGTATAAATCAAAAATATGCCAGCGTGAGAGGAAAGGGAATGACTTACAGGAAACGTTTTGTTGACGAGATACTTGAAAGAAAACTGAAGGTATTTGGAGCTGTGCTTATCACGGGCCCCAAAGGTTGCGGCAAAACCACTACAGCAAAGCAGAAGGCAAAAAGTGTTGTAGAATTCCAAGATGAAGATCTGAGGGAGGGGTATCTGTCCGTTGCATCTACCACACCCTCTAAACTGCTTGTCGGAGAACGCCCAAGGCTCTTTGACGAGTGGCAAGACGCTCCCAAAATCTGGGGGACAATAAGAAAATCAATAGATGATACTCAATTGCCCGGACAGTTTATTTTAACTGGATCAAGTTCCCAAACCGTTAACGTCCCTCATACTGGTACATTAAGAATTAGTCGCCTACAAATGTATCCTATGAGTCTCTTCGAAAGTGGAGAATCCAATGGCGAAGTTTCGCTGATGAATCTGTTTGATCATCCTGAAACATTCGATGGGTGTATTTCGGATCTCGACATAGATGGTCTAATTCAGGCCATATGCCGCGGAGGTTGGCCGACAGCAATCAATATTCCAGAAAAAGATAATTCCTTACTCGTAGCAAAGGATCTTTTTGAACAAACCTGCCTTGTCGATGCGTCTAATGTTGATGGAGTGAAGCGTAATCCCGAATGGGTCAAACTTATCCTACGTTCCTATTCACGCAATATCTGTCAACCAACTGATAATAAAACAATTCTTGCCGACATCTATTCGAATACTAATATCTCAGAAGTAACCTACTATGATTACATCCAGGCCCTGGAAAAACTTTACATCGTGTCCGACGTGGAAGCTTGGTGTCCGGCGATTCGTTCCAAAAGTGCAATTCGCTCCAGTAAAAAGAAAAATCTCATTGATCCGTCCATTGCCGTTGCGGCCATGAATATCGGACCAAACTTCTTTAACACGGATTTCAGAACACTAGGATTCTTATTCGAGTCGCTTTGTATAAGGGATCTCAAAGCATATTCTTCAGCACATGGCGGAACAGTTTCCTATTACCGCGACAGATATGGTCTGGAAGCAGATCTCGTTCTACACCTCGATGACGGAAGATATGCTCTCTGTGAGATTAAACTCGGTCAATCGGAAATTGATGAAGGAGCTAAGCACCTCCTCAAGATAGAAGAACTTGTGAAAGAGCACAATAAAACTGAAAAACAAATGCCCATAAGACTTCCAGATCTCAAAATTGTGATAACCGGAACAAAATATGGATATCGCAGAGAGGACGGGGTGTTGGTTATTCCGATCGGATGCTTACGTGATTGAGGAGTGTTCCGCCATTGGGTCTCTACCATGGGGCGTATCGCAAACACCCAAAACATGTTCAAACGTTCAGAATAGAGTGAACATGAAGTGTGCCAGGGTTCCAAGCATCAGTGCAACCAGACAGGATGTTCCGACGATGTGGATTGTATCGCGGGGACCCATCTCCTTCCACAGGACAGTGAGCGAAGCGAGACAGGGGACGTAGGTTGCCATCACGATTCCGAACACGACGAACTGCTCCGGAGTCATTATCTCGAAGAAGTTCTCACCGAGCAGGATAACCAGCATTCCGACAGCCATCTCCTTCCTGAGTATTCCGACGATGAAACATATGATGCACACCGCGGGCAGACCGAGCATGGTGACGGTGATGAACGAGAACGGTTCTACGATGGGATCGAGTGCGTTGTATGTCAGCAGCACCTCGATGATGATGCTTCCCACCACGAGCAGGGGGAATGCGATCACGAAGAAGTCCTTGATGCGTTCCCAGGTCTTGTAGAAGACGTTCTTCGCATGGGGGAACACCAGGTCGGGGAGCTCCATGGCGAGGTTGCTAGGACTCTTGGGAAGATACTTGTTCAGTGCGATACCGATCAGGCATCCGAGTGCGACTAGCATCGCCATGATTGCGAAGGCCCACTGGATTCCCGCATACTTTCCGGTGATTCCCATAATGATGGAGATCTGTGCGGAACAGGGTACGACCATGATGATCAGCGATGCGATGATCAGCCTTTCGCGCCTGCTGCGGATGGTACGGGTGGCCATGATGGCGGGGACGTTGCAACCGATTCCGACCATGAGGGGGATCGCTGCACCTCCGTGGAGTCCGAACCTGTGCATGAGCGAGTCCAGAAGGACAACTATACGGGGCAGATATCCGGAATCCTCCAGGATCCCCAGCATGATGTAGAACACCATGATATAGGGGATGACCAGGCACAGAATCGCGCTGATGCTTCCGTTGATTCCGTTCACCACAGCCTGGGGGAAGGAGTCCATGTCCTCTGCCCATGCCGTAAGGGCATCTCCGATGACCCAATCGTATGCACTTGAAACAACCGCATCGAGGAACTGTCCTGCATATACGATGGTGAGGAACATCACACCGAACACGGCGAATAGGATTGGTATTCCCGTGAGGGGTTCGACGGTCATGTCCTCGAACTTCTCCTTGCGGGTTATGGCCCTCTGGGTCTTGGACAGAACCTGCCTTGAGATCGAATCCGAGAGGGCAAACCTCTCGCGTCCGATGGTGATCTCCGGAGCCTCCGAATTCATATCGGTGAGCACGGAACGGATCTTGTCGATGGAATCCTGAAGGTCGTCGGAAGGTGAGAAATCGTGACAGCCTTCGAGTGCCTTGACGGATGCCCCATAGGAGGAGAACCTGTCGGATGGCATTGCAGCCGATATGGTGTCGATGGATTTTTCGATGACCTTGGAATAGTTTACCTTGAAGCCAGATACCTTTGCGGCACCGCTTGCGATGCTGTCCATCAGGGTGTCCACCCCGTAGGCGTTCTTGGCGGACACCGGGATCACGGGAATGCCCAGCATTTCGGAAAGGACGTCGACATTTATATCGAGCTTCTTGGTCGCGACATCGTATTTGTTGAGTGCCAGTATGGTGGGGAGACCCAGTTCCAGGACCTCGAAACAAAGCACGAGACTGCTTGACAGGTTGGTTGAATCTGCAACCACCACGACGGAATCGTACTGCTCCTGACGGAGGATCTGGATGACGACCTCCTCATCGGGAGAGTTCTTGGAAAGACTGTAGGTTCCGGGAAGGTCCCTGACCTCGATGAGACTTCCGTTGCGTGAGACCACGGACTCCTCGAACTCGACGGTGGTTCCCGCATAGTTGGAGGAGATGACTCCTACTCCGGTCATCCTGGTGAAAAGTGCGGACTTGCCCACGTTGGGCTGTCCGATGAGAATGGTGCGTACGGGGGTTTCCATCATGCACCCACGTTGACAAGGATTATCTTCGACAGTTCGGCATCGACCGCTACGGTGGAACCTCCGAGTGTGACAACGCGGGGTCCGTTGGAAGAAACCTTGCTCTCGACGGCGATATCCCTTCCGGGGACGAATCCCATGGAGATGAGCTTCTTCACGTCGTCGGAGTTCTTTCCCCTGAGGTATGCGATCTTTCCTTTGGTGTGGACCTTCATCTCATGGAGTGCCTCCATGGTTCCGATGCTGATGGCGGTGTTGCAGGGGTTGTTGCATGCGCTGCAGTCGTTGTCCTGCTTCTCGCCGGTGACATGGCAGATTTTCTGCATGCGTTCCTGGGTGATGGTGTGCTCCATCTGGTGTGCCTCTATGTGGGCATCCTCGTGCTTCATTCCCATGACGTCGACCAGGAAGCTCTCCAGTACGTGGTGCTTCTTCCTGATCTCCCTTGCAAGCATAAGACCCAGATCGGTGAAAACAACAGAATCGTCGTCCATCACGATGACCTTGCCCTCGCCCTCGAGGGTCTTCAGGGCGTCCGCCATGGTGGCTCTGTCGGAATGCATGAAGGCGGCGAGATCTTCGATCGAGACTATGCCGGTTCCCTCGTTCTTGCGGAGCATGTTGATGAGACAGTCCTCACGGAACTCGGTTCCGGAGCAGTTGCCTCCGCAGGCGGTCATTTGTTCGGCGACGGACATTTCGATCCCTCCCTGCAGATCTTCAAATTAGTATCACTGCTCATCCTTTCTGATGGAGCAGTGCTTGGTCTTGCAGGAGCAACAGTTCTTGTCATCGTCACAACAGCTCTCGGAACGGAGAGTCCTGTAGCTTCCCCATGCTGCGAAGCAGATGACTGCGACGAGAACCACGGCTACGATGATGGTGACTGTATTCATGAAAATAAGGAATTCCTAAGTTGTATATTAAGCATACCTAAACTTTCTATGGTTGGATAAAAAGGACGGGGCCGGAGCCCCGTAAGTTGTTTCAGTCCTGCTTGATGGTGCAGTTGATGGGGTTGTTGCAGGAACAGCATCCCGAATTGGGGCATGCGTAGCACATGTCGTTGTTCCTGATCATGCGGTACACCCTGTAGGCCGCCCCGCCCACCAGGAGCAGGACGGCCACGAGGGTCACCAGGGTGGCGAGGTTCATCTCATCCCTTCCTGCCCATCAGACGCCTGACGGGTCCGAGGGGATCCTTCGAGACGAAGACATATATGGGCACTGCCAGGAACAGCACCAGCCACAGGATTCCCAGTCCGAACACGCCGTTGAACAGCAGCACCGACTGGTAGTAGATGGTGGACACACCGTATGCGGTTGCACACTGGTACAGTACGGCGATACCGGTCCTCTTCCATGCTCCGAGCTCCCTGTGCATGGCACCGATGGCTGCGAAGCAGGGAGCGCAGAGGAGGTTGAAGATCAGGAAGGACATGGCGACCGCATAGGGGAACGCACAGGATCCGAGATAGGCTGCCAGGGCTCCGGTGGTGGGCATGTCCTCCGCATCCACGGCTGCATCGATCAGGACCGCGACGGTGGCGAGGAGGTTCTCCTTTGCCATCAGTCCGGTGATGGATGCGACGGTGAGCTCCCAGAGGTCGTTTCCGCCGAATCCGTTGGGGATGAATATCCAGCACAGTGCCTTTCCGATATCGGAGAGTATGGACCCGTTGGTCTCGCCGTCTCCCAGGTACCTGAAGCTCCAATCGAAGGAGGACATGACCCAGATGATCACTGCGGACAGCAGGATCAGGGTTCCGGCCTTCCTGACGAAGGCCCAGGATTTCTCGGTGACACCGGTGAGCAGGTTGCGTGCGTTGGGTGCGTGGTAGACGGGAAGTTCCATGATGAAGGGCGAGGGTTTGCCGATGAATCCGGGGAACTTCTTGAGGAAGAGTCCGGAGAGCAGGATCATGACTATTCCGAGCAGGTAGAGTGACAGGGTCACAGCTGCCGATGCGTGGAAGAATCCGGCGACGACCACGGTCAGGATGGGGAGCTTTGCTCCGCAGGGCATGAAGGTGGTACAGATGACGGACACGTTCCTGTTGGATTCATCCTCGATGGTCCTGGTTCCCATGATGGCGGGGACACCGCATCCGATACCGATGACGGCGGGGATGACGGCCTTTCCGGAAAGTCCGAACTTCACGAATATCCTGTCGAGGACATAGGCGACACGTGCCATGTATCCGACCTCCTCGAGTACTCCGAGGCAGAAGAACAGCACGATGATCAGCGGAAGGAATCCCAACACGGCACCGACTCCTCCGAGGATTCCGGAGACGATGAGGTCGGTGAGCATGGGGT